>DFEA01000099.1:20247-59048 GCA_002368575.1 Lachnospiraceae bacterium UBA3814
CGGATCGGCGCGAACCAAGGTTCGCGCCCAAGCACACGATTTACTTCGTAAATCGGCAAAGGCAAGGAAATGATCCGTTCAGTAAACTGAACGGATCGGTGCGAACCAAGGTTCGCACCTAAGCGCACGATTTATGAATAAATCGGCGCAGGTAAGGAGGATAAAATGAATCAGTCTGTTCACACGAGCAAGGCCCCTGCTGCCATCGGGCCCTATTCCCAGGCAGTCAGGGCGGGAAACACCATTTATGTTTCGGGTCAGCTTCCCATAGATCCCGAAACCGGAGAATTCGCAGGCAGTGATATCGGCACGCAGACAAGGCAGAGCCTTTCCAATATTGAGAACATACTTAAGGAAGCCGGGGTCGGCATGGAAAATGTAGTCAAGACCACGGTCCTTCTGTCCGATATCGGTGATTTTGCCGCCATGAACGAGGTATATGCCACCTTCTTCAGGGAGCCCTTCCCTGCAAGGGCGGCCTTTCAGGTCGCTGCAGTTCCGAAGGGGGCAAGGGTCGAGATCGAAGCGATGGCGGTGATCTGAGCGGTCAGATATACGGGCATGGATCGATCCGGCCCCGCATGACCTTTGGAGCAGGATATGGAAAAGCTTATCATAAAGAACGGAACCGTTGTAAGCGACACCGAATGCGTAAAGGCTGACGTGCTTATAAACGGTGAGCAGATAGAAGCGGTTACAGCCGGTATTTCAGAAAAAGAGACCTTGGAGCGTGAGTCCGTACAGGTCATCGACGCCACGGGAATGCTTGTGTTTCCCGGAGCCGTTGACGCTCACACTCACATGGATCTTGACGTTGGCTATGACCGCTCCTGCGACACCTTTTACAGCGGTACTGTTGCCGCTGCCTGCGGCGGGACCACCACTATCATAGACCATATGGCCTTTGGTCCCGAAGGCAGCTATCCCAGGCATCAGGCCGAGGAATATCACCGGCTTGCCGATGGGGAGGCTGTTATAGACTACAGCTTTCACGGTGTGCTTTGGGACCGGGCAGATAAACGTACCCTGTCCGAAATGAGGGAGCTTTCGGAGGATGAGGGGATCACAAGCTTTAAGCTTTACCTCACCTATGACAGGATGCTTCACGACAGAGATGCTTTTGCAGTCCTTGCCTCGGCCAAAAAGGATAACATCCTTATCGCGGTGCACTGCGAAAACGACGGGATCGTAAGCTTCTACCGGGAGCTTTTTCCCAGAGAGGGAAAGCTAAGCGCAAGATACCATGCCCTGAGCAGGCCTCCCGAGGCCGAAGCCGAGGCGGTGAACCGTATGCTTTACATGGCCCGGTGTGCGGGGGAAGCTCCCCTTTATATCGTTCATCTCTCAAGTGAAGCAGGCCTTAGGGAAATATTGAATGCCAGAAGCCGGGGACAAAAGCATTTTGCGGCTGAAACCTGTCCTCAGTATCTCCTGCTTGATGAAGCGCTGTATGAGGATCCCGTAAACGGGCTTAAAGCGGTAATGTCGCCTCCGGTAAGGAAAAAGGCCGATCGCGAGGCTCTGTGGCAGGCGCTCAGTGAGCATACCATCGATACCGTTGCCACCGACCACTGCCCCTTCACCTTCGGCAGACAGAAACGAAGGGGGCTTGAGGATTTCCGCCGGTGCCCGAACGGTGCTCCGGGAGTGGAGGAGCGCTTTCTGCTTATGTACAGTGAGGGGATACGCCGCGGGCTTTCCCTTTGCGAGCTTACTGAGTATCTCTGTACCGCGCCTGCAAGGATATTCGGACTGTACCCGAAAAAGGGGATCATCAGGCCGGGCTCGGATGCCGATATCCTTATATTTGATCCCGGAAAAAGCACGGTGCTCACCCGGGATAAACTGCACGGGAACGCTGATTATACCTGCTATGAAGGCCTGAAGGTCAGCGGCTTTATTGATACCGTGCTGCGGCGCGGGAGGGTCATAGTAAAAAACGGGGAATTCCTTGGGAAAAAAGGGGAGGGACGTTTTCTTAAGCGTGGTATCTCTTCTCTGTGCTGAACTGCCGTAGTGAACGAATTACCGTCAGCTGCAGGTATTTATACCTGATAACGCAAATAACTGCCGATTACCGAAGCGTATAACGAGAAAACGCAGCTATACAGACATATGAAGCGGCAGTTAATTGCGTCACGGGTATATGTCGTTGACCGTAAATACAGACACCCGGTTCGTTTACAATACTATTAAACATCATCATGATTACTTATGGAGGTCGTATGCTTGACAAAGCTTTTTATGAAAAGGCGGATGAGATATTATCCGCGCACAAAAAAGGAAAGGAATCACTGATACCGATATTGCAGGATATCCAGGCGGTATACAGATATATTCCGCGGGAGCTCCTTTCCTACGTTGCCGGGAAAATAGGGATAACCGAAGCAAAGGCATATTCTGTTGCCACCTTCTATGAAAATTTCTCGTTCGATCAGAAGGGCAAATACGTGATCAAGGTATGTGACGGGACAGCCTGTCATGTCAGGAGGAGCAACCTTATACTGGAAAGGATACATAATGAGCTTGATCTGCCGGATGGTAAAAATACCACCGACGATATGCTCTTTACGGTAGAGACCGTATCCTGTCTCGGAGCATGCGGGCTGGCTCCGGTAATGACCGTTAATGACGAGGTCCACCCTGCCATGACCCCTGATAAGGTGACGGAAACCATCAAAAAGATCAAGGAGGCCGAAAATGAATAAGCTAAAGACCCGAAAGGATCTGACGGATATACGCGCACAGGCGCAGAAGCGGATCGCGGACATAGGATGCCGCATCCTCATATGCGCGGGAACGGGCTGTCTGGCCGGCGGATCGCAGAAAATATATGAGAAAATGTGTGAGCTTTGCGGGAAGTCCCCCGGTGCCGAGATAGTTTTCTCTCCGGAGGCAGCACACGATACCCACACTACGGATGTACAGAAAAGCGGCTGTCACGGTTTCTGTGAGATGGGTCCGCTTGTCCGTATAGAGCCTTATAACTACCTTTATATTAAGGTAAAGCCCGAGGACTGCGAGGAAATATACAATACGACAGTGATCGGCGGAAAGCCGGTTGAACGGCTGCTTTATTCCATCGACGGCGTAAAATATCCCGCCCAGGAGGATATTCCCTTCTATGCGGGGCAGATGCGCCTGGTGCTTAAAAACTGCGGGCGTATAGGTGCCGAGCATATAGAGGAGGCTCTTGCCTTCGACGGCTACAAGGCTCTTGAAAAGGCGCTGTTTACAATGACCCCCGAAGAGGTGGTCAATGTCATATATGATTCCGGCTTACGGGGAAGAGGCGGCGGCGGCTTTCAGACCGGCTATAAATGGAAGCAGGTGGCAAGGCAGCCTGAAAAGATCCGGTATGTGGTTTGCAACGGTGACGAAGGTGATCCCGGGGCCTTCATGGACAGGTCCGTTATGGAGGGTGATCCCCACAAGATGCTTGAGGGCATGATCATAGCGGGCTACGCCGTAGGCGCATCGGAGGGCTATATATATGTAAGGGCGGAGTATCCGCTTGCCGTTTCAAGGCTTAAAACCGCCATATCGCAGGCTATGGATGCAGGCCTTCTCGGAGATGATATTCTGGGAACCGGTTTTTCCTTCAGGATCCACATAAATAAGGGAGCAGGTGCCTTTGTGTGCGGAGAAGGAAGCGCGCTTACCGCTTCCATTGAGGGAGAGCGCGGCATGCCAAGGACCAAGCCCCCCCGCACGGTTGAACAGGGACTGTTTGGCAAGCCTACCGTGCTTAACAATGTTGAGACCTATGCAAACGTACCTATGATAATACAGAACGGCTCCGATTGGTTTCATTCCATAGGGACCGAAAAAAGCCCCGGAACAAAGGCCTTCGCCGTTACCGGCAGCATCAACAATACCGGTCTTATAGAGGTTCCGATGGGAACAACGCTCAGAGAGATAATCTATGACATCGGCGGAGGGATAAAGGGAGGCAAAAAATTCAAGGCCGTTCAGATAGGCGGGCCTTCCGGAGGCTGTCTTATATCAACGGATCTTGACGATCCTCTTGATTTTG
Organism: Lachnospiraceae bacterium UBA3814; assembly: GCA_002368575.1. Taxonomy (GTDB): domain Bacteria; phylum Bacillota; class Clostridia; order Lachnospirales; family Lachnospiraceae; genus UBA2868. The sequence goes on from DFEA01000099.1 coordinate 24,284, forward strand.
ATTCACTGAGCAGAAAAGGCGCCATGATCGGCTCGGGAGGGCTGGTGGTCATGGATGAAGACACCTGTATGGTCGAGGTCGCAAGGTTCTTTATGAACTTTACCCAGAACGAGAGCTGCGGAAAGTGTGTTCCCTGCAGGGAGGGTACAATGCGTATGCTTGAGATCCTCGAGGATATAGTACATGGCCGTGGAACCGAGGACCAGCTTGCGCTTCTTGAGGAGCTTGGAAACGCCATCAAGGATACGGCTCTCTGCGGACTTGGCAAATCCGCTTCCCTTCCGGTGCTCTCCACCCTCAAGGTGTTCAGGGATGAATACCTTGAGCATGTACGGGACAAAAAATGCAGGACGGGAACGTGCAAAGCACTGTCAAGCTATGTCATTTCACCGAGTCTTTGCCGCGGCTGCAGTAAATGTGCCAGGAATTGCCCTGTGGGCGCTATAACGGGCGAGCTCAGGTCGCCCTATACGATAGATCAGAGCAAATGCATCAAATGCGGCGCCTGTGCAGGCAATTGCGCCTTCGGTGCAATATCATTAGCTTAAAAAAATGATCCGATCGATAAATCGACCGGATAAGGAGGATCTGATGGACTATATGACAATAGACGGCATTAAGGTGCCGATAGATGATGAAAAGAACATCCTCTCACTTATCAGACAGGCCGGAATAGATATCCCAACATTCTGTTATCATTCTGATCTGTCCATTTACGGTGCATGCAGGATGTGCATGGTTGAGGATGACCGCGGCAGGATGTTTGCCTCCTGCTCCGAGCAGCCAAAGCCCGGGATGGTCATCCATACCAATACCAAGAAGCTGCAGCAGTACAGAAAGCTCATTATCGAGCTTCTTCTGTCCACTCATTGCAGGGACTGTACCACCTGCACCAAAAACGGAATGTGTGAGCTCCAGAGCCTTGCATATCGTGTGGGTGTTCACTCGGTAAGATTTGAAAACAAAAAGGAGCCCCTTCCCATCGACATGAGCTCGGAATGTATAGTAAGGGACCCCAATAAATGTATACTGTGCGGAGACTGTGTAAGGACCTGTTCCGAAAACCAGGGGATCGGTGCCATAGATTTTGCCTACAGGGGATCAAAAATGCAGATCACTCCCGCCTTTGGGAAGGATATAGCTCATACGGACTGTGTGGGCTGCGGTCAGTGTGCAGTTGTGTGCCCCACCGCCGCCATCTCCATAAGGACAAATGTTACGGAGGTCTGGGATGCCATAGAGAATCCCAATATAAGGGTCGTCGCCCAGATCGCACCTGCCGTCAGGATAGCCGTGGGTGATAAGTTTAACCTTCCCAAGGGTGAAAACACCATGGGCAAGCTTGTAAAGGCGCTTCGCATCATGGGCTTTGACGAGGTGTATGATACCAATTTCGGAGCGGATCTTACCATTATAGAGGAATCGAAGGAATTTGCCGAAAGGCTCAAATCCGGAGAAAAACTGCCCCTATTCACGTCCTGCTGCCCCGGATGGGTCAAATTCTGCGAGAACAAATATCCGGAATTTAAGGACAACATCAGCACCTGCCGTTCTCCCATGGGAATGTTCTCGCCCGTTATCAAGGAATACTTTGCAGAAAAGGACAAGGAGGAAGGAAAGACCACCTATATCGTTGCCATCATGCCCTGTACCGCAAAGAAGGCTGAGATCCTTCGCCCCGACAATTTTACCGACGGCAGGCAGGATACCGACATAGTGATAACCACTCAGGAGATCATCAGGATGATAAAGCAGGTCGGTATCAAATTTGAGACGCTTAACAGTGAAGCCTGTGATATGCCTTTTTCAATGGCCTCGGGCGGAGCCTCTATCTTCGGCATTACCGGAGGTGTCACGGAGGCCGTACTCAGGCAGCTGGCCCCTGATAAGGATCATGCCACCCTTGAGGACATAAAGTACTCGGGTATACGTGGAAAGGAAGGCTTTAAGGAGGCTCTGGTAAAGTTCGGGGAACGTGAGCTTAGGATTGCGGTCGTACACGGACTGAAAAATGCCGCGGATCTGCTTGACGATATAAAGGCCGGGAATGCGCATTATGACTTCGTTGAGGTCATGGCCTGCAGACGGGGATGCATACTGGGCGGAGGCCAGCCGGTTCCCATGGGCCCGAGCACCCGGACAGCCCGGATGAAGGGGATATATCAGGTAGACCGGCTCTCCAGCATCCGCTATACCGACGAAAATCCCCTTATCGAACGCATCTGGGAGGATGTAATAGCAGGCCGTGAGCATAAGCTGCTGCATCGGGCCGGCCGTTAAAGGCTGTATTACAGGAGCGGCGCAAGAACCCTTAAGACACTGTCAATAAAACGGTATATTCTGCCGTTATTGATATTCTCAGGGGTTCTTTCCCTGCACTCCTCCTGTGTCGCAAGATAATCTCTTTTCAGGTCCTCTATGATATCCGCTCTGTAAAATAACGAATTACATTCAAAATGCAGAAACAGGCTTCTGTAATCCAGATTCACCGTACCTATGCCTGCCACCTTGTCGTCGCAGATGACTGCCTTGGCGTGCACAAAACCCGGAGTATATTCGTATATCCTGACACCGGCCTTGAGAAGGTCCCTGTAGTAGCTCCTTGAAAGCCTGTAGATCATCTTTTTGTCCGGGATCCCGGGCATGATTATCCTTACGTCCACTCCCCTTTCCGCCGCACGGATAAAGGCGTCAAAAAGGGCGTCTCCAAGTATAAGATAGGGTGTATAGAACCATACATAATGTGTGGCCATTGAAAGCAGCTCCGTGAAAAAGACATTGCTTGTATGCTCCTCTCTTACCGGAGAATCATAATAAGGAAGGATATAACCGTTATCCCCCCGGGCTTTATCTGTACCGCCGCCTTCCGCCGCATCCTCAGGTACTTCAAAAAAGCCGGAGTTCTTTCTGTCGATCAGATCCTTTGAAAAGGCGTTCCAGAATTCGGCAAACATATAGGTATAGCTTCCCACCCCGTCACCGGTTATGCGAAAGCCTATGTCCTTCCATCTTCCGTAAACCTCTTTTACATTTATATATTCATCCGCAAGGTTAATGCCGCCGCTGTATGCGATCCTTCCGTCGATCACCATGAGCTTTCTGTGATCTCTGTTATTCAGTCTGGTGGAAAAGAACAGAAGCGGATTAAAGGCTATACATCTGATGCCCTTTCTGTTCAGATCGTGTATATCGGACACCGAATAGGTCGCAATGCTTCCAAGATCGTCATAGATAACTCTTACATCCACACCTGCCGAGGCTCTTTCCGAAAGGATATCTGTAATGGTATCCCAGAACTTTCCCCTCTGAATGATAAAATACTCTATAAAAATAAACCTCTCAGCCTTTTTCAGATCCTCACACATGTCGGCGAACATATCCTCGCCAAAGGCGTAATACCTGGATGTGCCGTTCTTAAGCACGGGAAAGCCCGTGGTCTCCGAAATATGCCTCATGGATTGTCCGAGCCTGAGCTCCTGCTTCTCCACCTCCGCCGAGAGATCCTTCTTGCTGGCATATTCCCCGACCGAAAACGCTTTTGCCGACTCCTGCAATTTTTTACTGAGAGAAAGCCCGGTATGCCGGTTTCCCAGAGAAGCATAAAGTATCGCTCCCAGGATCGGCATGACCAGAATGGTGATCACCCACAAAAGCTTATAGGAGCTTTCATCTCTTTTGGAAACGAGGTTAAGCACGAATACTATGGCAAGAACGGTAAACAGCACGCTTATCAGATCGGTGAGATGGCCGTACATCACCCTGTCAAGCCCGCCCAGTATCATATAATACCAGGCGATCTGCAGCGCAATGGCGGGTATCACTACAATAATACGACCCAGAATTTTCTTCATAACACACTCCTTCCCTGTTACAATGAACGGATTAAATCCGTTTACTATACAAAAACAGTATGTATCTGATCGGCGCGGGATCAGATCAGCGCGGTGCTGAAGTATCTCTCCGCGCGGTCGGCGAGTATGGTGGTGATGACCTTATCGCTTCCGTATTTCTCCGCCATTCTCTCAGCCGCCCATACATTGGCGCCGGAGGAGGTCCCCACCAGCAGTCCCTGTACCCTTGCAAGCTCACGGGCCGTATTTATCGCGTCCTCATCAGACACCTCAACTATGTCCGTAATGATAGAGATATCCAGGATATCCGGGATAAAGCCATCCCCTATTCCCTGGATCTGATGAAGTCCCGGCTCGTCTCCCAGCAGGGCTGATACATTCTTAGGCTCCACCGCAACGATACGGCAGTCCGGATTCTGTTCAAGGAGGTACTTTGCCACTCCCTGCAGGGTCCCGCCGCTTCCGATGCCTGAAACATAGATATCTATCCTTTTCCCTAACTGCGAGCACAGCTCCCTTGCCGTTGTCCTGTAGTGCATTTCCGGATTGGCGGGATTCTGAAACTGCTGGGGCACAAAATACTCCTCAGATCCCTTAGCGATCTCCATCGCCTTTTCCACCGCACCGGCTATGCTCAGCTTAGGATCCGTCAGCACCAGCTCCGCACCCAGGGCATGAATGATCTTTTTTCTCTCCTCACTCATATTTTCGGGCATTACTATTATCACGCGGTAGCCCTTTCTGACCCCGCACAGTGCAAGCCCTATCCCGGTGTTTCCCGAGGTGGGCTCAATAATGGTCATGCCCGGTCTCAGCCGCCCGTCCTTTTCAGCCTCCTCTATCATATTAAGCGCTATCCTGTCCTTTATGCTCCCGCCGGGATTGAGAAATTCCGCCTTGGCATAGATATTTAAGCCGGTAGCCTCCTTAAGGCTTATCAAAGGAGTATTTCCTATCAGCTCCAAAACATTTGTGCAGTACATTTAAGCATCTTCCCTTCGTCTGTATTATCGTGAAATACCGTAAACCGCCCGTTAAGCCGCCTTCACGCGGTCCCCGAGGTGCAGGGAGCCGTTACGAAACAGTGCTGTGAAGCTTTCGAAATTGCTTCGACTTCTCGTCAAGCAGGGCAAAGGACTCCTCTGTCGGCATATCCTCTATACCGGCTTTCAGGTAGTTTCTGAGCACCCCGGTAAGGACCAGGGGCCGTATAAAGACTGAATGAAGTATGCTCCAGATCACTACCGCGCAGAGGACGGCACAAAACAGCATGAGCATAGCGGGATCGGTAAGGAACTCCCCTCCGCTCTCAAGATCCCCTGACTCGGCAAGCTCCTCTGCCAGGGCAGTGAAGAAATCCGGGAAAAAGGAGGCGATCCCGTAAAAGATCCCGGTAAATATACCTCCGATCACCAGAAGCGATGAAAGGCCGAAGCCAAACACCCTTCCCATATTCTTTGCCAGCACCTTCCAGTTTTTAAAGAAGATCACCGCTCCCTCACAGGCAGCCCGTGCCGCATTCTCGTTCCTTCTGAAGAATATCCATCCAAGGCAGCAGTCGCACAGATAGGCGACTACAACAGACACGACCGCGGAGATCACATCCGCAACGCTCTCCCCGTTTTTACCGCCTACAGCCCTGCCTACACGGGACAGCATCCGTCCCAGCTCATTAAAGACAGCACGGATCGCCCTGGTTGCGGCATAAAACAGGGCCACGGTCACGAAACGCTCCTTAACAGCCTTTTTCCCCTCCGAAAGCACGTTATCCGGAAGCGCCCCCTCGGTTACCGCCCTGGTCATCATCGCGATCTGTCCCGCCTTATAGGTATAGGAAACATAGCGAAGGATCACCGCAAAAAAGATAAAGCCGATGATCAGCCCCAGCAAAAGCCCGGCAAGCCCCGCGTCGGCAAGGCTCTGAGCTCCCCAAAAGCCTATTGCTCCGAAGGCAAGTAAAAGTACAAAGGCACCGATATCATACAGCACCCTGTGAAGCGAAAAGGTAAGTGTCGCTTTATAGATTTCCTTATTTGACATTAAAAGTTCCCCCTTCGAAAAAAATCACCCTGAATTAAAGGATGTAATGATGTCAGGGTCTAAAGTCACATGGCACTTTAGACCCTGACCTCATAAAATAAACTGACCGGCAAAAGCCGCATCATACGATGATCTCAGGCATCATGTACTTGCCAAGGCGCTCCGCCACATACTGCTTAAGCGCCTCCGTATCGATCTCCTGTGTTTTTTTAAGCTCAGCCTTTATATAAAACAGATTATTCTCGCCATATTCCAGAGACGCACGCGCATCCTCGATCCCGGGATACCCCTTAAGTGTCCTCTCAAGCTCAAAGAGGTTTATAAAGAACCTTCCGGAAAGGGTTTCACGCATTACAGTCCGGCCCGCCTGATACAGTGCCTCCACCTTCTTATCAGGCGTGATCCTAGCGTCGATCCCCGTATCATACAGTGTTCCTGAGGTGTACAGGCTTTCAATGGTCTCCGTGCAGCCTGCTACCGGCTGATCGAGCAGATACAGCCTTCCCCAGGCCCCATAAGGCTTTTTCAGACCATATTCGTCAAGCACATAAGCCTTTATCTGCTTCCCGTTTTCCTTTGCGGGAACGATCTCGTATCCTATCGCGGCGTTAAGTCTTTCGGCCTGGATCGTAAAGTGCTTCGGATAAAGCTTGGCCGCAAGATGGTCCTTCAGCTTACGGGCTGAGGTCTCACCCTCAAGCATGGCTGTAATGATATTCTCGATCGCGGTTATAAATACCACGAGCATATCCATATCATAGCGGTTCTCCCAATACCGAAGCTCATAGGTATAGCCGTTGTTTCCAGAATATATCATCAGATGGAAGGGCAGGGAATCCAGCTGGATCTTGATACCCTCTGCCGGCTCGCCCCCTATCTGGGGAATATTCAGCAGATCTCCCTGATACTGAATGAACATTTCGTCCGCGTGCTGGCTGGACATATGGGTCTCCATGGTATGCAGGATCTGATCGGCATTTCTCTTTAAAAGCTCCTCTACCGTTTCATGCGCCACCCTTTTATACCTGAAAACATAGGTCGCAAAGAAGGAGCCGGCAAGACGGGCCCATCTCCCATCCGTTCTTCCGTTATGGATACTGGTGATCGCCACATCATCAGAGGCCCCGAAAAGACCGACCGCGTAGCTGAAGGCCGTCAGGAACAACGCGTTTTCGGAAATGCCGGATTCGCCGCAGAAGCCCTGCACCTCCTTTTTGTTAAGCCCCGAAAACCTTCCCTTGAGGACCGCGTTGTGGGCGCAGCCCAGATCGTAGCTGTCCATTTTGGCCAGAATGCTCTTTTTGATCTCACAGCCCTTCAACAGCTCCGTAAAGAAGGCGATGTCCCGGTCTCTGAGCCCCGCCTCTTCCCTGGCATATTCGTCCAGTATGTACTCATAGAAGCTGTAATCGGACTTCTTAACCGACTCTCCCATGTAAAGCCTGTTAATATCCTCTAACAGGATGTTCATGGTCATACCGTCACCTATGATATGGGCTACATCCAGGAACAGATATTTGGCCTCATCGGTCTGATAAATACCGATATGGTACAGATCGTCACCCGGCCTGTATAAATACGGAACCACCAGGTTCTGCCTCTTTGTTTCCCATTCCTCATCGGAAAGCGTCAGCCGTTCGATATTGGGCGTGCGCGAATCATCCCTGAAATTATACAGCCGCCCGTCCTCTCCCGGTTGGATGCGGTCCGACAGGATAGGGTGTATCTCAAACAGCTTCCGCACGGCCTCCTCCAGACGGTCAAGATCGATCCTGCTGTTCAGCTTAAAGAAAAACGGAAGGTTTGCGGTAGTATTTCCCCGCATGACATAGGCAAAATACATCTGAAGCTTTGTGAGAGGATATTTGTCCCTGACGGAATAATCCACTCCCTCCTGGCTTTCCTTTTTCTCCCAGAGCGCCGCAAGCTTCTCTATATCCGGATTCTCCATAAGCTCTGACAGTGTCACCGCAAAGCCCAGCGACTCCTGAAATGAGGTAAGCAGCATTATGCTTCCCAGAGAATCCAGGCCCGCGGTATAAAGGTTTGTATCGATACCGAATCTCCGGTGTCCGATGACCTCCGCGCAGGAATCGTAAATTTTCGTCTGCCGCTCGTTTTCGGGAAGACGCAGGTTATTCTTCGTATCCTTCTCCGCTCTTTTTTCACTGAAGAACGCGTCACGTATGATCTTTTTCGAGGTCGTCTTCCTGAATGGGGTCTTACGCACCCCTGTATAAAGGATCTGTTTAAACTGGGGAAGGCTCTTGTTATGCCTTTTTACGATCTCCTCGATCTCTAACGTTACATTCTTGATCCCCTGGGCCTCAGCGTAGGTAAAGTTCGGGTATACCTCGCACTTTATCTGATCGTCCTCTCCGTAGACGAGAATATCAGAGATAAGAGGCTCCGTCTCAAAACCCGCCTCAATTTCCTCGGGTGCCACATTTTCTCCGTTGCTTAATATGATCAGGTTCTTAAGCCTTCCGGTCAGGAACAGGAAATTCTCCTCGTCAAGATAGCCTATATCCCCGGTCTTAAGCCACCCGTCCTCTGTGAAGGTTTCGGCTGTTATCTCGGGATCCCCGTAATAGCCCTTCATCACAAAGGGCGACCTGACCTGAATCTCGCCTCCGTCCGCTATCCTTACCTCAACACGGGCAACAAGCTTTCCCGCGGAGGCAATCTTGTCAAGCCTGTCATATACCGGCTCGGAAATTATCGGGGAGCATTCGCTCATGCCATAGCCCTGACCTATACGGACTCCCAAATCCGCATACCTTTTTGCAAGCTCGGCGGACAGCCCTCCTCCTCCGCAGACTATCCTGCTGATATTACGGCCGTAAACCATATGCAGGGCATCTCTTTCGGTAAGCCCGGTATCCGCGGCTGCCACAGCGCTTAGCTTGTTGTAGAGAGCCTTTGCTATCATCGGCACCATATGTATTATGGAGGGCTCGAACATGCGAAGGTGCTTTCCGAGCAGGGACAGCGGCCCGTTAATGCACAGGGTGCCGCCCTTAAGGAGCACCTGAAAGATATCCGTATTTATGCAGAAGGAATGATGAATTGGAAGAACGTTCAGATACAAAAGCGGTATGTTACTGTCATCGATCTCCTCTACCGACAGAACATTTCCGACAAGGTTTGCGTTTGTGAGCATTACGCCCTTTCCTCTTCCTGTGGTGCCTGAGGTGAACAGGATTATACACAGATCCTCCGGGCTTACCTCCGGCGCCTTTCCTCCTGCCGCCCACTCACGTCCGTTAAAACGGATATCCATCAGAATATCATTTAAGGACGGTATTTTGCGGACCGTCTGCAGGGAGAAATATTCCCTGATCTTAGGACATTTGTCCTTTATGTCCTCGACCATAGGCTGGAGCACCCAGTCATAGAAGAGTATGTCCACATCCGAACGGTTAAGGCAATCCGTAAGATGCTCCAAATCCAGCTGATTGTCAAGAGGGACCGTGATATTTCCCGATGCCATGACCCCCATAAAGGTGCTGATATAATGAACCCCGGAGGAGCCGAAAAGGCCTACCTTGACCTGTCTTTTAAGGCTCTGCCTGAGTTCATTGACATAAGCCCCCACGATCCGGCAGAGCTCTCCGAACCTCTGATAGCTTATATCATAGACGACATCATCCTCCCGTTCATAACGAAGATACGGAGTCTCACCGTATTTTTCGACACATTTCTCCAAAAGCTCCCTGACCGTTTTTGTATTATCATAGGAAATCATCTTATTCACCTCTGCTTTCCAAGCAATTCATTGATAAACCTGATCCTTTTCTCCATAGATTTCTTAAGAACCCTGCTGTCCTTTGCCATATCATAAGCGTGTACCGTTCCCCTGGTCTCATTCAGGATCACATCACAGCGCGCCCCGGAGAGCCTGTCCGCATATAAGACTCCGTCATCATGCAGACAGTCGAACTCCGCAGTCTCCACATAGGTAGGAGGCATGCCCTCAAGGGAATCCGCTTCAACCGGAGAGCTCCAGTCACGGGGCGTCTCCCTGGTTTTTGACCGGCAGAGCTTATAGTACTCATATACCGCCCTGGCATTGCATACCGGCACATCCGTATACAGCTTCATCGAACGGCTCTGAAGGCGCGCATCCAGGCTCGGATATAACAAAAGCTGTCCCATGGGCGCAGGAAGCCCTGCCCCCTCCGTTTTTAACCTGAGACACAGCGCGGCACACAGGGTCCCGCCCGCACTGTCCCCAAGGACTATGATCCTTCCGGTATCCGTAAGAAGCTCCTGTGCATTCATGATCAGCTGCTCATAAAGCTCAAAGGCCTCCTCATGCTGGGTCGGAGACTTATACTGGGGCGCGAGATCATAATCCGGCATGAATACACGACAGCCTGTCCCTTCGGCTATATTCCTCGCAAGACGGTAATGATAGGGAAGAGCCGGGAAAACAAAGGCTCCTCCATGCAGGAACAGAACCGCGGGCAGTACATCCTTCTCCCTTCCCCGTGGTGTATACACGATGCAGCCCAGCCTTCCCTTAGGGGCAGCTTTGCAGGAAAGGGTGATATTACTGACGGTAGCCCTGTCATCACTCTTTTCCTTCCTTGCCAATCCTCCGTACAGAAGCTGTACCATTTTAACCTGTATCCTTGAGGTGGCTACCGGTACCTTCTTAAGGACCAGAAGCTCCGGGTCTATGCCCCATTCCGTGGTCCCGGTCTCAGCCTCCTTAAGCTGTTTTACGACTACCAGCTTAAGATGATCCCTGAAAATATAGATACGGATATCGTCAGAAATGTTCGCAATGATGGATCTGCTGATCTCAGCCCAGTCCGAATCGGTCTCAGGGCTTGCATACCCTCTGTCAAAGGCCATAAAGCCATAGCTCTGCATGGACCAGACATATTCCGTTTCCTGCCCGGCTCCCTCCTCATCCTCCACCTCACCGGCCCTGACCATCGTTACGCCCATCTGCTCAAGAAGCTGAGCGTTCTCCCCCGTGTCGTCATAATACCGTCCCTCCAGAAGAGTACGGATCTTTCCGGATACTTCGTTGTTCCTGTCCCGTTTTCCCGCGATCTCCCAAAGCTGTTCCCTTTCGGTGGAATCCATCCTGCCGTTTGAAATAAGCTCAAGGGTAAACTGCCCGTCCTCAATAGCAGCTGACACGACCGCTTTAAAGGTGTCAGTGAGATTTCTTACTAACTCCATGGTCTCCTCACTCAGAAGATGAAGCTGGGTCTTCTGTTTCACCGTCAGCCCGTTTTCAGCCGCAAGATCGTCGATCTGCCGAAAAACCTCCGAAAACCCCGCTCCGCTGTTATCAATCCATATTTCCCCGGCCATTTAAGCTGCTGCCTCCTTCAAAGATAAAATGTAACTGTTCAGTACATTCACAGTTAAGTGCCGCAAGCCCATTAAAATCGCCTTCGGCGATGGGGGCTTGCTCTGGCTCATATACGTTTTATCACGGACTGCGCAGTAAATGCGCAGTCCTGAACAGATACGATAAAAATTACATTTGTAACGATTATACATTAACAGGCCCTGAAAATCCATTACTGAATACATTAAAATCGATCCATCGGGTTTCTTTTTCTGCCGCTTTACTTTTATATACTGTTGTTCTTATGTATATGCAATGTTGTACTTTATCTGAGGGAATATATATGATGATGTCAGGGTCAAAAGTACCCTGACACCATATGATAGGAGTCGCTTTACAGAATAAGAAAGTGATCAGTTTAAAATTATGAAACAGAAAAGTCCTGAAGAAAAAAAGATCGCAGATATACCTTCCCGGCCGTTTCCGCTTTTTTACATCTGTGAGACTCTTGTTACCGCATAGCCGAAGACCGGCGGGTTCTCACCCAGCATGTTCTTTATGATATCTGAGGTAACAGTCCCCAGCGCGCAGATCCAGACGCAGGTATCGGGAGGATAGTTCTCCTTGCTTGTGTAGGATGCCGTTACCATATCACAGCCGCTTACAGGAGATGAGCAGAGCCCTAACAGCTCCTTAACCAGCTCCTTCCCAACGCCCTGCCGGCGGCAATCAGGCTTTACATAAACCATATCAAGCTCGATTTTTGCCCAGAATACCTCCATCTTGATCCTCCTTCTCTGAACACACGAACAAAGGGCCTATATGAACGATACACTACTTTTGGCAAATTAACAATACCTCATTACTGATATACCCGCACGCAGGCGGAAATCCTGTCCTTTTTTGTCCTTTTCTCAGCTCCCTCGTAGATAAACTTTCCCTTTGAGGAAACAGAGACTCTGTCCTCCTTCTTTAACAGCCTTCCGGTATCAGTCAGCTCCCTGCCGTTTACGGAAACCATCCCCCTTCGGATAAGCTCCTGTGAGGCCGACCTTGAAAGACGGTACACCTCCCCGAGGATCGCATCCGCTCTTTCGGAGGCTATGTTGATATGTATATCCTTAAGTTCGGGAGCGATCCCGCAGGCCGAAAAAGGGATCCTTTCACAGACTACGGTGGTGTGCCTTACACGGGTCAGTTCGTTTTCAATAACAGCCGCCGCCTCCGGCAGTACGGATACCGCGGCATATTCAGGACTGCAGATTATATCCCCGATCACCTCTCTCTTAAGTCCCAGATTCATTATCGCTCCCAGATAATCCCTGTGGGTGAGGTCATCGGAAAACCGCTTATTTGCCGGCTTTACCGAAATACACGCAAGTACCCCGCCTTTATCCTGCTCTTCCTCACAGAGAAAGCTTTCCTTTGTCATATAAGACGGAAAAAAGCAGGCGATACATCTTTCAGCATTCTGAAATCCGCCGTGCAGAAGGTACTCCGACTCCCTGATGCGTATGTCCTCCTGCTGTCCCAGCAGCCTTACAGAATCCATAAGATCCGCCTGCTCCGAAAGAGAAAGAAAGGCTGTATGGGTAAGGTATCCGTTCATCTCTGCCCTGAGATACAGCTCCTTTATCCTTGCGGTCTGATAATCCCTATTCTGCGGCATTTTCCTTCGTTCTCCATCCGTACCAGCAAAAGCCGTATCCGTCCATTACAAAACGGTCCGGCAAAACCTCTTCATTTTCCGGCGATGGAGAGGTATCCACGTTTTTTTCGCACAGAAACTCCTTTGATGACACTATAACACTGAAGCGCTCACTCTCCCCGGTGTATACAGTCCTCTGATCCCCTGAAAAATTAAAAAAGGCAAGGAGCTTTTCACCCTTATAGTACCTTCCGATCCCAAGGACACTGTGATCATTCTCACCCGTTGAAAGCGGTATTATAAAGGTGTCAGCCTTATTCGCAAAGACCTCATGACTGCCGCGGAGCTTCTCAAGCCTCTGTATGGCCGAAAAAAGCATTCCCTCTCTGGTATCCCTGCGCTTCCTTCTTTCACAGCTTTCCCAGTCAAGCCTGCCCCGGTGGATATATCTGCTGTCGTCACGCTTAAGCGGGTCATCCCTGTATGAGCAGTCATTGAGCTGCCCGATCTCATCGCCGCTGTAAAGCACAGGGATCCCCGAAAGCGTCAGAAGAAAAGCATGCAGCATGATGTCCAGCGCTATCCCGCGTGACAGTAAGGACCTGTCCCCGGAGGCATCATACAGCTCCTGCCCCGCCTCGATCCCGCACAGAGAGGCGGTAGTCCCGCAAAGCCTTGCGTCTCCTATTCTCGGATCGTCATTATAAAGCTCCCCTCTGGAGCTGCTTCCAAAGAAAAGCCCTCGAAAATAATCATTCAGAAACCTCTTATGAGGGACCTCCTTTATCCCGAACTGCTCAAGGAAAGGATAATCAAGCCCCCAGCCGATATCATCATGACAGCGCAGATAATTTAAGAACACGTAATCCTTAGGCAGCATGAAGACCTTTGAAAGCTGGTTCTCAAGAAGCCTTACGTCCTTAGTGGCCACGGTATGCCAGGTGCTTGCCATGGTCGTAACGTTGTAGAGCAGATGACACTCCGGATGCTCAACGGTACCGAAATACGGAACCACCTCCTTAGGCTCCATCACGATCTCCCCAAGGAGCAGGGTCCCCGGACAGACGATCTCGCAGGCGATCCTCATAAGCCTTACAAGGGAGTGTACCTGAGGAAGGTTCCTGCAGCTTGTTCCCGGAGTCTTCCAGATATAAGGAGTTGCGTCAAGCCTAAGGATATCCACGCCCTGGTTGCACAAAAACAGCATATTTGCCGTCATATCATTGAACACAACGGGATTTCTGTAATTGAGATCCCACTGATAGGGATAGAAGGTAGTCATGACCACCTTTGAGGCCTCGGCACACCAGCTGAAATTACCGGGGGCGGTCGTAGGGAAGACCTCCGGCATGGTCTTTTCAAGCTCATGGGGAATGTCCCAGTTATCATAAAAGAAATACCTGTCCTGATACTCCTTCTCGCCCCTTTTGGCCCGGACGGCCCATTCGTGATCCTCACTGGTATGATTCATCACAAAATCAAGACATACGCTTATCCCCTCCCGGTGACAGTCCTTTGAGATAAGTGAAAGGTCCTTCATCGTCCCGAGCTTTTCATCAACGCTCCTGAAATCGGAGACGGCATAGCCTCCGTCACTCCTGCCCTCCGGACTCTTAAGCAGCGGCATGAGATGCAGATAGTTTACCGAGAGCTCCTTTATATAGTCAATATGGGAACGCACGCCCGAAAGCGTGCCCCCGAAGCAGTCGACATACGCAAGCATCCCGAAGCGCTTGTTGTCCTTATACCAGCCTTCGTTTTTTACCCTTTTTCTGTCCCAGGCCTTTAACTCTCTGCTCCTTGCCCCTTCGTAATCACGAAGCATTGAAACATAATAGTCAAAAGCCCGGGTGTCATTATCATACAGCTCCATGTAGAGCCATTTCATCTCGTCATAATAGACAGAAAGCCGTCTGTCAAATTCTTCCATAGCCTGCCCCAATCAGCCCTTTACGGCTCCCTCGATCATTCCGCTCATTATCTGCTTCTGTGCTACAAGGAAAACAATGATCATGGGAAGGATTGCAAGCAGCGCAGCCGTAAGGATGAGGTCCCACTGCTTCACGTAGGAGCCCACGAAGGCCTGCACCGCCACAGGAAGGGTCTTTACCTTTCCGTTCTGTCCCAGCATCAGCGAGGGCAGAAGATAATCGTTCCAGATCCACATTCCGTTCAGTATCGTTACGGTGGTTATGACCGGCGTAAGGAGGGGAAGTATCACCTTGAAGAAGGTTCCCTCCGGAGAGCAGCCGTCAATAGCCGCCGCCTCCTCAAGGTCATACGGGATACCCTTTATAAAGCCCGTAAGGATAAATACCGTCATCGCTCCTCCGAATCCGCAGTAGGCGAATACTATACCCGGAACGGACTGTAGCATGCTGATGCCAACAAACTTGCCCACATCACGGAAGGTGCTTATAAGGGGAAGCATTACCACCTGGAAGGGGATTATCATCGAGGCGATGAAAACCATATAAATCGCGGAAGCCCATTTTTTCTTGTTATTCCGGCTTATGACCCAGGCCGCCATCGCTCCTAAGAGCGCAAGGAGCACCAGAGAGATCACGGTGATGACCGCCGAGGTTCCAAAGGCATACCAGAAGCTGAAATTCTGATTGTTGACAACAGCCGAAAGGTTGGTCTTAAGCTGGCTGAAGGACGCCCCCACAAAGCTTATCGGGTCCGCAACGATGGATGCCTGGTTCTTAAACGCGTTCAATACTACGAGATAAAAGGGAAAAAGCACATAGAGCGCTATGATCACTCCGATCACGGTGCAGATGAAGGCCCTGACCCTCGTACCTTTTCCTACCTGTCTTCCTTCGCCCATTACAGCTCCACCTCCTTCTTATTGGATACTCTTACCTGAATCAGGGATACGATAGCCAGGATGATAAAGAAGAACACAGCCTTCGCCTGTCCCAGCGCGTAATTGTTCTTTGAGATCGCCGTGTTGTAGATATTAAGAGCAAGCATCTGTGTTCCGTTTGAGAGATAGTTGCCCATGAAGTCCGCGACAGAGCCCGCGCCGTTGGTAAGGGCCATGTTGACATCGAACTGCTTGAAGGCGCTTGTGAGCGTCAGGAAGGTACATATCGTAATAGTCGATGCGATCATGGGTATCTTAACATGGAAAAGGGTCTGGGCAGGTGTAGCTCCGTCTATCCTTGCGGCTTCCAGAACGTCTCCCGGTATCTGTGTAAGGCCCGTTATGTATATGAGCATTATATACCCGCCATACTGCCAGATATAAACGAGCACTATGGCAAACAGGGCCGTTTTCGTCTGTGCAAGCAGGGAAATATTGTTTGTAAGCCCTATGATAACGTTGCTGAATACGAACTGCCAGATATAGCCCAGCACGATCCCGCCTATGAGGTTGGGAAGGAAGTACGAGGCTCTGAAAAAACCGTCGCCTTTTATTCCCGATGTACATAAAAGAGCCAGAAGAAAGCCTACCAGATTAATAAGGATCATGTTGAGCACGACAAAGATAAAGGTGATCACGATCGACCATATGAAGGCCGGGTCCTTAAACATGGTAGTATAGTTTTTAAGACCCACCACCTGCTCGAAACGGATCCCCGTCCAGTCGGTAAAGGAATAGCATATACCGAGCACCAGGGGGATGATGACCGTTACCGCAAAGGTAAACAGGAGGGGGAACAGGAAAATGAAATACACGATCTTCCTGTGATGCTTAAGTGTCGGAAACAGGTAAAGTCCGACAAAGAAAGCAATGATCCCGACCACCAGCATGGGACCTCTTGCCGTCGACTGGCTTTTACCGATATCCATTGCCAGAGAAATGATAAGAAGCAATGCCCCTCCGATCATAAGGATCGGTGAAAGCAATTTCTTTCCTTTAATATTCATAAATTCACCCCGCTTAATATTTTGATCAGTTAAAGGTTTTAACGGCAGTTAAACGCGTCTGTGAGTATAAGAAGTCCGGAAAAGCTTTCCAGGTTATAATCCGCGTTTTTATTCCCTTTTGCAGCTCCGTAAGCCGCAGTAAGCATGCCTCCCGCCCGGCCTGCCTCTATCCCGGCATCGGCATCCTCTACCACAAGACATTTCTCAGGCGGCGTATGAAGAAGCTGTGCGGCGATAAGAAACACCTCCGGGTCAGGCTTTGTCCTGGTTATCATCGTACCGTCACTTACGGCGTCAAAGTATCCCGAAAGCCCTGTCTTTTCAAGGATAAAGCCGGCATTTTTGCTGGAGGAGCCGACAGCAAGCAGAAGCCCCCTTTCCCGGAGCTTTTTCAGGGTATCCCTGACCTCATCGGAAACGTCCTTCGGCGTCATACCGCTTAAATACTGCCTGTAGATGCTGTTCTTTTTTTCCGCAAGCTTCTCCTTTTCCTCCATGGAAATAGGAGCGCCCTCATAGCGTTCGAGGATTATTTCAAGGCTCTGCATGCGGCTTACGCCCCTGAGCCTTTCGTTTACCTCCTCGTCAAACCGGATACCCATCTCATCGCTCAGCTCCTTCCATGCAAGATAATGGAACCGGTCGGTATGCACCAGCACACCGTCAAGATCAAATATCACAGCCTGTGCGTCCATAATCCCTCCTCTTCCAGCCTTCCGTTCTCCTCGCGGAACCTGAAATCAAACGCCTCACCCGACAGCAGCTTAAGAGCTGCCGTATCCTTTTCTACCGTAAGCTTAAGTCTCCTGCCCCTGAAGGTAAAGGGAAACGAATATCCGGTAAGCCCCTCCGGCAGGAAGGGATCGATGGAAAGGCCATGCTCCGTGATCCTTATCCCCGCAAACCCGTTTACTATCGCCATATAGCATCCGCCCATATTGGCCGTATGCACTCCGTCCTTCGTATTCTCATGACGGTTCATAAGATCCAGCTTTGCGGAATCGCCGAAATACAACAGCGCTTCCTTCTTAAGCCCCAGCATCGAGGCCGTCATGCTGAACACACAGGTCGAAAGAGACGAATCATGGGTAGTGATCCTTTCATAATATCTGAAGCTCTTTTCCATGGTCTCCCTTGACTGCAGCTTGGGAAAGAGAAAATGAGAAAGTACGGTGTCTGCCTGCTTGCATACCTGAAAACGGTACAGATGCAGCGGATGATAATGCAGAAGGAGAGGAAAATCCTCCTTCGGCGTCGCCTTAAGATCCCATACCGGCTTATCAAGGAACGAGTCATCCTGGGGATTGATCCCGTATTCCTCATCGTAGGGAAGATACATCTTTTCCGCAGCCTCCCGCATCTCCTCCTTCTCGTCCTCGGAAAAGCCGAGCCTTTCCGCAAGCCTTTGTATCTCCGGCTCGTCCCGGAACTCTTCATAGAGCTTTGCGGCAGAGCTCAGATTGTACCTGGCCGAAGCATTGGTATAGTAGTTATTGTTTACCATACAGGTGTATTCATCCGGTCCGGTGACCTCCTGTATCTGAAACCTTCCCTTCCTGTCGTAAACACCGGTATCAAGCCACAGCCTGGCGGTTTCTATGAGTATCTCAAGCCCCATTTTTATGAGGAAATCCTTATCTGAGGTCGCATAGTAATACTGCGTAACAGCGTAGGCAATGGCACCGTTTATATGGTATGCCGCAGTGCCGCTCGGAAAATAGCCTGAGCACTCAACGCCCGTGATCGTGCGCCAGGGGTACAGAGCGCCCCTCCTATGCCCCAGAAGAGCAGCGTTCTCTCTTGCCCTCTGAAGCGTCGCATACCGGAAGGAAAGAATGTTTTCCGCAAGCTTCGGCTCTGTCATCAGGAAGAAGGGTACCACATACATTTCCGTATCCCAGAAATAATGGCCCTCATAGCCCTCTCCCGAAAGTCCCTTTGCGGCTATCCCCGCAAAGGCATCATGAGGCGCCGCCTGAAGCAGCTCATACATATTGAACGAAACCGCGTCCTCAAGCTCCTTATCACCCTTTATCTCCATATGGGAGCGGCTGTAGAAGCTGCCCAGATAGCTTTTCTGGTCCTCATAGAGCTCATCGATGTCCCTTTCCATGGCGTCATGAACGACCTTTACGGCCTTCGCCAGAGGATCCTTCTCACGGATGGAATCCGAAAAGGCGGCATACTTGATCACCCTGATCCTTTCTCCCTTCCTTACGGGGATCCTCAGTCTGGTGATCAGAGCCTCTCCCTCTTCTCTTACCATGCTGTAGGGCTTTGCCTCCGAGAAGCAGCGATGGTTCGTCACAGCCGCGATGCTCACACCGCTCTCCTTCGTCCTTGTGACAGAAAAAGAGGCTTCCTCCCGAAAACCCTGCTTTTCAAGCTTAAGAAAGCACGGGCTTTCATCTGCAAGCCTCGGATCATTCGGATCTGAATAATTTTCGACCTCCGGGATATGAAACGAATCAAATACCGCTTCCCCGGAAAAGTTCAGTGCGGTGACCTCATAATCGATGGTAAAAAGCTCCTTGACCCTGAAATGAGCCATGCGCCGGATCCTTACATCTATCTCCCTCCCCGAAGGACTTATCCAGCGCGTCCTTCGTTCGGTATAGCCTTCAGACATATTGAGGATCCTTTCGGCCTCCTCTGTCCCTCCCTCGGCGGGAAGGAAATCCTCTCCGGAAACAGAAAGCCTTATGGTCTGCGTGTCGCAGATATTAAGCATCGTCTGCTTCTTCTCTACCAGATTGCAGAGGCTTTCCGCCTGCTTCATGGGAATGATCTCATACGCCCCGGCCAGGTACTGTCCCCGCATGGTAGGGAAGTCCGCGGGGACGCCCTCTTCAAGCGTCCCGCGTACCCCGATATAACCGTTTGCGTTACAGAACAGTGTCTCGTGGAGATTCAGCTCCTTCGGATCATATTGTTCTTTTCTTACAATACAGTTCGTCTTAGTTTGCATAGTAGTTTGTGCATACCTGCTGGAGGGTGTCAAGGAAGGTCTGAGGATCTGCAAAGTTACCCATTGCGTAATCCTGGAATACAACACCTGTAGCGTTCTGGCCGATTCCCTCCTTCATGGACAGCCAGTGCCAGGAAGAGGTCTTGCCTGCCGCAGTATACTCTGCGATGGTCTTTGCAAAAGGATCGTCAGCGGAATATGTATTTGAAGCATAAGGAGAGATAAAGCCGCAGTCCTCGGCAAGTATCTGCTGTCCGCCGTCATTGGAAGCGCACCATGCAAGGAACTTCTTAGCTTCGTCTACGTTGCCGTCCTTGTATACGCCCCACCAGTTGGGTGAATTCGTAAGGATCGTATCCTGGCCTTCTATGAAAGCATAAGGGATCATGCCGATCTCAAAGCTGCCTGCTGCCTCATAAGCCTC
This sequence comes from Lachnospiraceae bacterium UBA3814, assembly GCA_002368575.1. GTDB lineage: Bacteria > Bacillota > Clostridia > Lachnospirales > Lachnospiraceae > UBA2868. Next base: position 44,405 of record DFEA01000099.1, read on the forward strand.
CTTGTCGTCATTGACAAGAGTAGCGCCGATCCAGGAGCCCTGGGTAACAAAAGCGTATTTCCCGGAGGCAAAGCCTAATACCTGTGCATCATAGGTTCCGGAAACACCGGCGGGATCGGTAAACTCATTGAAGAGAGCAACCATCTCGGCCCAGGGAAGAGCTCTTTCCATATCAAGCTTTCCGCCGTCCTTGAACAGGTCGATGTAGGTTGTGTCGTCACGGGCAAGTCCTGAATCAAAGTAGGTACCGAATATATGCTGTCCGGGTGACCACCACAGCTGTGATGACTCCGTATAGTAGCCTACTACCGCGGTAAGCCCGAGCTCATCCTTCTTCGCATCGATGGTCTCAAAGGCCTTCCTCATGCTCTCGGGTCCCGTGATGCTCTTAGGATCCACGCCGGCCTTTGCAAGGATATCGGCGTTATAAGCAAGACCGATGGCTTCGGTAGTGGTAGGGAAGCCATATACCTTTCCGTCTGCCACATATTCCGCCTCCGTGTCGCTTACCCATGCCTCGTCGGAAAGGTCAGCAAGAAGCCCTTCCCAGGTGGGATAATGGATGTCGCCCTCAAAAACGAAGATATCCGGCATATTATCCGCCTGATAGTATCCCTTAAGGGTCGCCTGCGTATCGATACCGCCTCCCAAAGACTCGATGACCACCGGTACTCCCGTTTCTGCCTCGTAAGCGGCAGCCAGCTTCTTAAGGCCGGCGTCAACCTCTACCTTGTTGTTGACAAGACGGATGCCTCCCTCGGGCGTCTCGGCCGGAGCCTCAGCCGAATCAGCACCTGCCTCAGCCGGAGCAGCAGCCGCTCCCGCATCGGCAGCCGGAGCAGCCGCGCCGCCGCAGCCGGCAAGTACCATAGAAAGTGTAGCGGCTGAAAGCAGCATCGCAAGTAATTTCTTTTTCATTCCTGAATTCCTCCTTTGAATTTCCGTAAGATAAACATGTGTTCTTCATGTTCTGTCAGCATCGGATATTTTATTATCCTGCCTCGTTTGCTATGAACCCATTATGAAATGTTCGCCAATTATTATGCAATATCTTTCTTTTTTTTATATAAAACAAACAAAAAAGGTGCGGGGGCTTTATTCATTATCCCCATACCGCACCATTATTTTAGTAAACGAAATAAAATTTTAGTAAAAAAGCAAATCGTTTTACAGCAAGTTTACAAAAAAGCCTTCGTGCTTTTTCTCCATTTTACCCTGGCCCCTATCCGTACGGTGTCAAAATCCCCCTTCCCCTCCAGAATGTCAACAAGCGCCTGGGCCGCAAGAAACCCTCTTTCGTAGTCGGGAACCGCCACGGTCGTAAGCTCCGTATACCTGGAAATGATGATGTCATCAAAGCCTGTCACCCCTATGTCCTCAGGAACCCTGAGCCCATCCTCCCTGAATTTCCGGATGGCGCCTATTGCCATCATATCATTGGCACATATCAGTATCTCCGGCATTTCCTCTGAGAGCATAAGGAGCCTCGCCGCCTGGACACCGCTCTTTTCCCGCCAGTCGCCTTCATAGTAATCGTTCCTGTGAAAGATGATCCCCTTCTCCCTCAGCGTATCCCTGAAGGCGGCGTAACGCTCCCTGGTATCGGAGGTGTTAAGACCGCCGAGGAAGGAAAACCTGCTGTACCCCGCCTCGATAAGCCCCTCGATGAGCTGCTTCTCGGCGGCGTAGTTATTTACGACAATGCTCTTTATCCTTCGGTGCTCTATCTCCCTGTCCAAAACGATCAGCGGGATCCCTTTGTCCGCTACCTTCTTAAGCACGGAATTATCAGTATTCACGTCATTTACGATACAGCCGCAGACCATCTCGGGCTCCGCAAAATGGAGGAAATTATCTCCGGTGCAGATCAGGAAGCTGTAGCCCTTTGCATATGCATAATCGCTTATCCCGTGGAGTATATTCAGGTAATAAAGCGTATCAAAATCACTGAGATTGAAGATTATCGTGCGGTTGTTCCTTTCCCTGGCAACAGGCACCTCATAGCCAAGCTCCTCGGCGATGGCAAAAATTTTTTCTTTGGTCTCCTCAGAGGCACTGTTCTTGTGATGAAGCACATTTGATACTGTCGAAATTGATACACCAGCGCGCTGCGCTATGTCGCGGATACCCGGCATAGATAACCTCCTGAGCTGTCCTTTTGATCATTTACTCGCAGGCGCATTTAACTGCCGTTTTAGCCTTTGGCTGTTCAAGCGCCTGCTGTTATTTTAGCATACTTTGCTCCGTTTTCCTACTGAAAGGACGCTTTGAAAATTCCCGCGGCATGTAGGATTTCCCATTCAGGAGCAATGTGCTCATCGCCTCCTGTCCCTCAGCATCCTGCAGAAAAACGCCCCCGCACAGGCGCCCATGACATCTATAAGTATGTCCGTAAGCTTACCGCTTCGTTCAGCTTCAAACAGCTGGTGAAATTCATCCGACGCGGCGTAGGCCAGTGCCAGAAGGACCGCAAGGAGAAAGGCCCTTCGCCCGCCTGCTCCCGTAAACAGGGAGACGTCCCAGAACAGCAGGGCCCCCAATACGGCAAACTCCATGAAATGAGCGCCCTTTCGTACCGGGAACTGTGCGGCTTCTATGTATTCTGACCGTTTATCCTCACCAAGCTCCCCAAAGTCAGGGATCAGGATATCAAAGATCCCTTCCGCAAGCCTTATGCTCATCGCGCTTGAGCTTTCGGCGGATCTGGCACTCATTGAAAAAATGAAGGCCATCCAGGCGGCAGTCGCCGTTATCAATATCAGCTTTAACACAAATATCTTCCCTGACCGGTCATTCATCTCTGGAAGCTTTCTTAAGGGCCGCCTCAAAGGCCTCTTCAAATTCCCTTTCCCTGCCGCTTCCGGGCCGGGGAAGCTCTACCATGCGTTTCTCCCATGAGGACAGATATATGGCGTTTGATATCAAAAGGCTCTTTCTCCCTTCCCTTCCGTCCGCGACGCTCCTTCCCGTCCCGTTTATTTCATCGCAGAACGCCTGCAATACCCTTTCATAAGGGTGCTCTTCCTTCTCAGGCCTAAGCTCGGTCCAGTCTCCCGTTATCTTCCTGAAGGGATCCGTCGCAGTCCTTCGGTATTCGGCTTCACTTACCCCGAGCTCACGGCTGACATCCCCGATCCGTATCGTGCCGTTTTCGCAGATGAGCAGCGCCTCCTCCATGGCAAGCTCCAGCCTGTTGACGCCGGGAGCCTCTCCTGTAGAGGTGATAAAGGTTCCGGTTGCTCCATTCTCCCATTCCATATATGCCGTTGCGGCATCCTCCACCTCTATGTCATGGAAAAGCCCCTTCTTGCAGAAGCCTTGAACCCTGGCCGGCATTCCGCAGATCCATTGCAGCAGATCCAGGTTGTGAGGGCACTGGTTTAAAAGGACACCGCCTCCGTCCTTATCCCAGGTGGCCCGCCATGACCCCAGGCGGTAATAAGCCTCCGGACGGTACCAGTCCGTTACTGCCCAGTGAACCCTTTTAAGCGCACCGTATCTGCCGCTTTCCACAAGCTCCTTTAAGGTCCGGTATACCGGCAGCGTTCTCTGGTTAAACACCATCGCGTATACCCTGCGGGATCGATCTGCCGCCTCCTCCATCTGCCTTGCCTGCCTTGAATACACTCCCGAAGGCTTATCGCATAATACATGAAGGCCGTTGCGGAAGGCTCTCACCACGCATTCCTCATGTGAAAAATGCGGTGTGGCGACTATCACCGCATCCAGCTTAAGCCTCCCCTCCTCAACGGCCGTAAACAGCTCCTTTGCGCTATCGTACACCGGCACCCCTGCCGAGACGGCAGGCTTAAGCAGGTCCCCTGAGCAGCTGCCGATCCTTGTAAGCGCACAGAGCTCAAGCCCCTTAACCGATCCGCCAAACAGCATCGCTGCATATTTGCCTCCCATATTTCCCACACCTGTGACGGCTGTTCTGATCATCCGCAAACCTCCTTCCACGGGGTCTGTATAAAACAGGATTAAAGGAAACGCAAAAGCGAAAGGAAAAAAAAATCAAAAAGCCCTTGCAATTTCCCGCAAAATATTGTAAAGTATCTGAGTACGGCTCGTTGGTCAAGCGGTTAAGACGCCGCCCTCTCACGGCGGAAACAGCGGTTCGATTCCGCTACGAGCTGGTAAAAAAGCCCGTAAATTAGGGCTTTTTTTAATTTTCATTTTTGTCACCTTTTGTCACCTACGCATATTTACTGGCTTTGCGAGTATTAATGGTTTAAAAAATCCAGTAAAAAACAGGTCAAAATCGACTTTCAAATAAAAAAATCAGGTGAAATTTTTCCCGCTGGTGATAAAAGGCATTAACTTTACGCCCCAATATATAAATATAATATAGAATATTTATAAAAAATAAATTAAATAGATGTATTATATTTATAATCCAGATATTTGATGTAAAAGTACTTGTTCAGTCTGGGATCTGTTTTATTTTCCCTTACAAACTCAAGTTCAAATCCACATTTTTCGTAGAAACCTGATGCCTGAAATCCATTTGTACAGAGATTTATGTTATTGAATCCCTGACCGCCAAAGTATTCTTCAACTGCTCTGATCAACTGCCTTCCGACGCTTTTCCTTCTATATCCATCCTTAACGACCAGTTCATCGATATATACTTCAGAAAAGAAACTGGCACCCGAAACAGCACCTCTGAAAAAACAGACTTCTCATCGTCTATTATACTGACGATGTATGAACATGTCTACTGATAAAAACAGCCGGGATGTCTGGTGTGGAAGCTGTTGCCTGTGACATGAACTCCGATTTCCAGGAAGCATTTGAAGAAAAATGCTATTGGATCCAGCCGGTATTCGATTACTTTCATATCGTCAAGAACTTCAATGACAAAGTAGTCAGCGAAGTCCGTAAGGACGAACAGAGACGACTCTACGAAGAAGGTAACGTGGAAGCCGCCAGAGCTCTCAAAAAGACTCGCTATATCCTGATGTCGAATCGATCCACGCTTCAGAAGAAGGATGAAGATGCTGCATCAGAAAGAGTCATTCATAAGGGCAGTCCTCTTTTCAAGACAGAGGACATCAAACGCAAGAGCGGTTATGAAGCAAAGTACGATGCTCTGCTGCAGGAGAATAAACTCCTCTTTACCCTTGATCTGGTTAAGGAAAAGCTGTCCTCCGCCTATGCCATGACTGATGAGGCTAAAATGGCTGATGCAGTCATTGACATAATCGATATATGCAAAGCAACGAACAGCAAACATCTGCTCTGATTTGGAAAGCTATTGGATACCCACTTTGAGGGCATCATAGCGCATGCAACTTACAAAATATCATCCGGTAAGATCGAGGGTATCAATCAAAAGATCAAGACCCTCCGTCGACACGGATACGGCTATCCCGATGATGAATACTTCTTCTTGAAGATCATGGATATGAGCCGGAAGGAGTATGTCAGGAATCAGCCATTACATAGAATTTGTGATTGAGCCTATAATTTTACCAGTCTTATATATATGATGTAAGGGTCAAAACCCCTGTTTGAAACTCGTTTACTTGTCACTGCAACTTGAAAACTTTACACAAATCGCGATCGGATTTGAAATGATGTGCTGATATGCTCTTAATAACTGCCCGCGGAGAGGCTCTTCCCCTTATTCTTCATCCTACTGCGGGATTCAGGGCGTAATTACCTGAACCCTGCCGGAATCGGAAGAGCTTTCGGAAGTTCAACGCAGCCACTTTGCATCCGAAGAAGAACTTACATCGAATCTTACCTCGGACAGGCATTCGGTTCACTCCGTATTGGTTTTTCAATAACGATGGGATTGTTTCAACCCCGTTCCTGAGCCGGCTATACAGTTTGAATTCCTCTGTCTGCATCCGGCTTTGGACAATCGCCCGTTTCTTCATCTTCAGTGATACGCTGAGCTTGCTTACCTTTTTGATTATCTTGGGACGGCAGTTCTGCTGGTAGGGGCACCCTGCACATTTATCCCGGTTGAAGGAGAGGAGGATCTGTCCTGTTTTTTGGTTATACCAGCAGGTCTTTGGCGAATTCCCTGCGGGGCAGCGTGTGACTTTTGTTCCGTCCTCACTGAACTGGAAAGCGCCCATGATGGGATCGACATCCCTTCCTGTCAGGTCTGTTGTGATCAGGTCGATGTTGTTTGCTGCGGCTGCTTCAGCATTTTCCCCGCTGCTGTAGGCACCGTCTGTGATCATTACGGTTTTTTCATTCTGATGGCCGATGCGGTCGAGATGATCTTTCAGGAATTCACTGTCGCTCTTGTTGTTCGTATCGAACTGGTAATCCGTGACAACCGATCCGTTCTTCCCGACGCTTTCTTCAATGTTTCCCGCGTAACCCCGATGTTTCCTTCCGGATTTTTCCCGGAACGTGGCATCCGGGTCAGATGGGTTTTGCAGAATTCCCGAGCCCATTCCTCCGTCCGCTTTTTTCCGGAGCCTCCGCTTTCCGTCCTCGACAACTGTCTGCTCGGAAATGCAACGGACAAACAGTTGATACTCCGTGATTTCTTCAAAGGAACCGCTGCATCTTTCCAGAAGAAGATCCGCATCGGAAAGCAGGACACCAAACCGTTCCTCTACGTCAACATCACTGCAATGATAGATAACCCTGTTGAAGTCGTCCGGATCATAATAATGAGCCATATGCCCGATCAGGTCATCTTTCCCCGTTTTATGGAGATAAGATACCAGCTTTGCGATACAGGTGTAGATCAATTCCATGCGGCTGAGCTTTCGGATGTTGGCCTCAACCATGAGGGAATCCATGCGGCGGATCCGTTTGTCGATCCCCATCATCCGTGCGGAAGCTTCTGCCAGACCTGTGACGCAGTCATGATAAAGATCAATGCCATGAAGCCGCTCATAATTGTAACAGCGCATCCGGAAGCGGGACAGGCTCTTGTCACTGAGGGGCTGCTCCTTAAAGCTGGACGTATGCAGCGCCATCTGATACCGGGGATCCAGCATGAGATTGTCAACAACCTCATCATCTGATATGGCGAAAAGCTCTTTGATGATCAACGCTCCAACGATGACATTGACCGGAGTATTCGGACGTGATGCTTTATCGGAGTAGAGAACAGAAAACCGTTCCTCATCAATCTGGGGAAATACGTCCTCGGAAAAGATCTTTGCCCAGGATCGGTCAAGTGCCTTTTGCTCTCTTTCCGTAAGACCGAACGTGCTGTCAAAGATGGACATCTGCTGAGCGCTGTTTTTTCGAAATGACATAGGGAATCACCTCTCGTATTTGGTAACTCCATTATACCATGGTGATCTCTGTTTTTTGCTCAACTACGCGATTTGTGTAAAGTTTTCAAGGTGCTGGTTTACTGAAACTACTGGTTATTACAACAGGTCTGTTGGGAACCTTTTGACCCCAACATCATCAAATTCCTCGTCACTGACGATATCGAGCCGAATACTGTTATCCCACATGGCCTTAATACCATTTCCACGTTATTTGTGTTATACACATGGAATCTCCGTCATTATAGCGGCTCATAAGGTTCCCGACACGCATGATCTTCGCATCCAGACCGTCTTCCCTGATCTTCTTAAGAATCAGTTCTTCCGCAAGATATTTGGTATAAATATATCCGTTTGACTCTACTTCCTGTCCGACATTGAGAGTATTCTCGCGAAGTACGGCATCCCCTGATCCCCCGGTCAACGATCCCGCCACGGAATTGGTGGACACATGGATAAGCCGTGCCCCTTTCTTAATACAAAGCTCCGCAAGATTGCGCACGCCTTCCACATTGGTCCTTTTCAGAAAGTCCATGTCCGCAAAATGCTTCACGCTGGCAGCACAGTTGATGACCGTGCTGAGATGAAAAAAATACAGGCGATTGACATAGTAATTCGGGAAGAATCCGTTAAACCGCAGAGTCCTCTCAATCAGATTGCGGAATCTCGATAATGACCGACTCAAACGGCCTCAGATGCAGTGAGATCATATAACGATACCCATCACACGCATGGTTTTCGGTTTCAAGAAGATCAGGCGTTCCGGTATCATCGATGCTTTTTTCGCCAGGCAGGCGGTCATATGTCGAGAAGACACATCTGCACGGTCCTTCTGTCGGTACACCGACTCTATAGTCCGGATATTCCATCGGCGAGAAGCTGATCACTGCCAGCACCGCTCCATTATAGTTCCAGGGATTTCTCCTGATAAAGGATATCACACTGCATCGCGCGTCATTGCGGTTTACCCACTCGAATGTTGCCGGGTTCTTGCTGTCCGCATAAAGACAGGGGTATGTTTTATATACTCTGATCAGACGTTTGACACACTGCGTCACATCACGGTTTGCAGGTTTCTGTGCCAGCTTCCAGTCGATGCTCTCCCGTACGTTCCACTCCCGGTCCACTGCAAATTCCTGTCCCATGAATAACAGCTTTTTACCCGGATGAGTATACTGCCACGTATAGAGAGACTTGAGTTCTTTCATGCGGTCTGCTTCACTTCCGGGAGCTTTGTTCACCATAGAGCCCTTATCGTGCGAGCACTCATCATGGCACAGCTCCAGGATGAAATTTTCCTGAAACGCATAATCCGCCACGCGTGTCAGCGTTTCGTGATGCCACCTTCGTATCGAAGGATCAAGCGCCATGTAATAGTACAGCGTATCGTACATCCAGCCGATGTTCCATTTGAAAGTAAAGCCCAGACCGCCGTATCTCACATCCTCGGTTATCCCCTGCTCCACCGTAGAGTCCTCGGCCATCAGGCAGCCGGTGGTCCTGCCGCAGACCACATAGTTCAGCTGCTGCAGAAATGCCCGGCTTTCCAGGTTCAGCCGGCCTCCATATATGTTGGGACGCCATCTGATACGGTCAAGATCATAATGAAGCATAGCGCCAACCGCATCTACCCGGATCGCGTCAATATGGTATTCCTGAATCCAGAAAACGGCATTGGAAATGAGAAAAGACCGCACCTCACGCCTGCCGTGGTCAAAGGCCATTGTCTTCCATGTGGAAAACTCCCGAAGCAGCGGATCACTGTATTCATAAAGCGGTGTTCCATCAAAAGAAGCCAGCCCAAATTCATCCTTTGGAAAATGAGCCGGAACCCAGTCCAGAATGACGCCGATTCCTGCCAGATGCATCGTATTTACGAAATAGCGGAAGTCATCCGGTGTTCCAAAACGGGATGTCGGAGAATAGTAACCCGTAACCTGATAACCCCATGACTCATCGAGAGGATGTTCACAGATACCGATCAGCTCAATGTGGGTAAAGCCGATGGAATTAACATATTCAGCCAGTTCGTCTGCCAGCTTCCGGTAATTCATAAACCCGTCATAATCTTCCTCATCCCGATACTCTTTTTTCCAGCTTGCCAGATGCACCTCATATATGGACATAGGTTTTTCCAGAAATGCCGAATGACAGCGCTGTGCCTGATAATCCCCGTCGCTCCATTCAAAAGCATCAGGTTCCCACACAATGGAGGCGTTGGCCGGACGCTTCTCAGACCAGAACGCAAAGGGATCTGATTTGTAACGCTTGACTCCATCCGCGCCGGTGATTACATAGCGGTAGGCGTCACCCGGTCCGACGCCGGGAAGAAAGCACTCCCACACGCCATGATCCCATTGGCAGCGATGCATCCACTTCTCGTCTTCCCAGCAGGTTTTTGCCGTAATCACGGATGCATATACGGCATGCGGCGCCCATACGAGAAAACGGGTTCCCGCGACTCCGTCTTCCATATCCTGATGAGCGCCGAGTTTCCCATATAGTTCATAGTGTGTGCCTTCATGAAACAGATAGCTGTCATAGCCTGTAAAGACTGTGTGCCTGTCTGTTCCTTCCGGCTCTTCATGATGCAGATTTGCGTAAGTGCCTGATAAAACGCTTTCCATGTAATAAAATCCTCTTATCCCTCTTTCCGGAGCGGGGAATGTAAGCAATACCTTTACATAACCGAAATGGGGAGGACTGCGCGAACATCTGCCGGCTGATGCCGCAGCATCTTACTTCAGTAGGCGCAGAGAATGATGGAACAGCAGAAAGACTTTGCCTTAGGCAATATGTGTCTGCTCACGCGATATCCCCTGGCGTTAATATCACTACCTTGCACTCCGCATCAGGATGGTTCACGTAAACCAAACAGAGCAGGCACGAAATCATTCGGATCCTGCTCCATAAAAAATGTATTAGCCTGCAGATCCGTCATGTGTAAAGCTGAGCATCAGGTGATTCATCTTCATGGCGTTGCTGTATGATATATCTTTGATGCATCCATACACGATCCGAAGACCAATGTTATCTACCGACTCCTCCGGATTAAAGATCTGAAGCTGTTCCTGCGGATTCATTGGCCTGCAGTCATCCCGCATAATGTCAGTTCCCGATTATTATACTAAAGAAAACAAGAATAGCCACAAAAAAATGAATAGCCTCTATTATGATGATGTAAGGGTCAAAAGCCCTGAAGCCGAGGCAAGCCAGCTTGCCAGAGGCGAAAGGGGCGCTGGACGTCCAGTGGACGTCCGCTTAGCGCCGACCGAAGCGGAGCGTAGACTTGCGAAGCAACGAAGCGATCAGTGCATCATAGTTGGGGGCAAAAGGTACTTTTGACCCCAACATCATATATATTGAGTAAACATAAAAGATTTTTCGTAGGTTGCAGCCGCAAGGATTCGGACTTTCTTATAATCAGCATATCCCCTCACAACCTTGATCGGAAAGGGATTAAGTAAAAAACCGCAAAAACTATATTCGTTTCCTGTTAATCTACGAAAAAAAGTGTATAATAAGAAATGAAGCAAATTGGCGCAGTATGAATGATTATAAACTGTAAAGAATCAAAAAGGAGGAACAAGATGACGCTTAAAACACTTTTAAATCGCGGGCTTGCAGTTCTGCTTACCGCGTCCTTTATGATCATCGGGGTGCCCTCTGTGGCCTCCGCATCGGATATTGAGAAAAAGACCGGATCCTGCGGGGAAGATATTCTGACCGACAGCAATGCTCCCACACAGCTGACATTTGGTCAGGAAACTACGGGAACGGCAAACGAAACGAATATCGCCTCTTATATATTTACCGTGGGTGCTCCCGGAAGGCTTACCCTTACCAACCTCTCGGATAAAGGAGAAGGCTTATACTATAATATAACGGAAAATGACAGTCCCACCAATTACGGTAAGCTCGACTGGTATCCAAACGGCCCCTCCCTTCCCATGACAAGCGGTGAGGTCGCTTATCTTGATGTTATCCCGGGAACCTATCATTTGTTTATCAAAAGCCACGAATACGAGCCCGAATATTCAACCTACCGCTTTGTACTTGATTTTACTCCGGTAGCTGTCAATCCAGGCGAGGAGCTTTTGTATGATGAGGAGCTTGGGGGCATTAACAACGAAAAGGAAACCGCAAAACAAATAGAGATCGGTAAAAAATACCGTGCGTTTATAAGTGAGGATTCCTCTAATGAGAAGGACTGGTATAAATTTACCGTTACTAAGAAGACTACCCTCTATCTGTCCGCAGGTACAAACGATTTAAGCAACGGCAGTTTTCGCCTTCATAACGGCGAACAGAATCTGGGATTAAAGGGAGAACAGCCCACGATCACCGACCAGAAAAGCCTCATCGGTTATAAGATGACAGTCATGTACGCCCCGTGGAAGAATAATAAGCCCTCAGCTGACCTTCCCGCGGGAACCTATTATCTCGAAGCACAGCCGGTAAACTCCACCGGAACCTACAGCTTTTCACTGACCACCAAGGCACCCACTCGTGTATCAAAGCTCTCGGTAAAACCAAATAAGCTTAATATGTCAGTAGGTGAAACCAGTGCGCTTAAAGCCACCGTAAAGCCCGCAAACGCCTTTGATACGACCGTTTCCTATACAAGCTCCGATCCCCTTGTCGCCATTGTTGAGCCGGACGGAAATATCACAGCCATAAGCAGCGGCATCGCCACCATAACCGTAACCACAAACTCCCCGAATAAAAAGGGAAAGCAGCTCAGTACGAAATGTCAGGTAAAGGTTAAATAAGCCTTTTTGATCATTATTCAAAACAGGGGCGGCCGAAGAGCCGCCCCTGTTTCTGTATGTACCCGGGTTAACCGGGCTATTACTATCCACCGCTTGTCTCAGCGATTATTTCTTATCTTGCAAACCTCAGCCCAGCCGATCTCCGCGACGTTTTGATCCAGCCTTCTTGCCATATCCATTGCTTCCGCTTTGGTAGCGAAGGTCTGTTTCTGGCCGTTTATATAGAAATTATCTCCGGTATAATCGTTCTTTCCGGTGAGCGTCCGGGTTACTGCCGTCCCGGTTCCCGTGACAGGAATATCATACAGGCGGTACCCGATATTTATGGTCACGACCCGGCGGTCTTTCAACGGCTTCTTACCGCTTTATAATTCGTCCAGGGAACGAATCACCCTTACACCCTCGATCTGGCTTTCTCCGCTTCGCGACAGATACACGGGCTTTATGTCCATAAGCGCCGCGGCCTCCACATCGGACACCACCGAATCTCCTATATGCACGGCATCCTGCGCTTCTATCCCTGCCATTTCAAGAGCCTTCTCAAAGATCGCCCTGTGAGGCTTGCAGGCCCTTGCCGTTTCGGCGGACACTATCCCCGCGGGATGCAGATCCTTTATCCTCATGGATTCCTCAAGACAGCTCAGATCATCATTGGAAAGAACATAGATCGGGTATTCGGATCTCTCAAAAAACGGCTTCACGTCCTCATAGAGAGGCGCATATACCCATATTTTCCTCCATACCTCATGAATATAACCAAAATCGCCTTTCAGCCCGTAGTTCTGTACACAGTACTCAAGTATCCTGTCTACCTTTTCATCGTTTTTGATAAAGGCATCCCCGTAGCTTTCCGCCTCTATCTCCTTTATCTTTTCCCAGACGACTGAAAGCGCCTCTTTGGGAGTACGCAGGTCGCTGTGTGAAAGGAAATATCCCAGTAGCTCCCTGGTATAGGGCTCATCCTCCTTAACCATCGTCCCAGTATAATCAATAAAATATGCTTTCATCGCTTTCCCCTGTTATACCCTTGAACACGATCCTGCCTTTCCCGCACTGATCCGCTTGCGGATCATGCGCTTAGGTGCGAACTTTAGTTCGCGCCGATACGTTCAGCCTGCTGAACGTATCATTTCCTCTCCTATTTTATCTCATTCCCTGTTTCCCGGCAATAATCTGTTTTCCTGCGGATACCTTTTCAGGCAGTACCTGACGAGCTCCCCGAAAAGGCCGGTAAGCATCAATAAAGCAACGATTATTCCTGCAAGGATAGTGTCATTACCGGGCTTTTGTCCTCCGCTCAGGGCTTTTAGGGCATATAAGACCGGGCCTGCCCGGAGGCTGTCTGTCACTTCGGTCTGAGGGAAAGAGCATTCAACAAGCCTATCATTCCCTGCCCGGTCTAAAACAAACAGCCTGAGCTCTTTACCCGAAAGCTCCCTCCTTCGCCTGAGGATCAGGACCTCCTTATCATTCTCCGTCAGGTCGATGCCGCTGAAATTGTTCCGGTAAAGCAGCTCGCCTTCCTGTCTTAATTCTGCATATTTAAGACCGCTGCCATGATCCTTAAGGCTAAGCCTTATCACTACAGGATCCTCAAAGGGCCCCTTTTTCTCAAAGCTCAGCCCGGCCACGGGCTTTTTGGTATCAAATCTTATCAGGAAGGTCCCTGAACGGCTCACAACGTTATGTGAGCCGTCCAGCTGCCTGAAGCTCAACCGCCAGATGCGGTTTCCGCTGCCGGGATCCCTCTTTGCAAGCCTGAAGGAGTCCCCGGTCATTCTTCTGTATCCGCTTGAGCCCTTATCCGGCTCACGGGTGAGTGAATATTCATAATATCCCGCTTCCGCGCCATGCAGGATGAACAGAAGTCCCATATTGCAGTAATAGACGCTGTCCTCTCCCGTAAGCACTCTTAAGCCGTCGTCCCTGAGTATTTCAACATCCATTTTATCCTTACTGGTCTTACCGTCACCTTTTGCATCGGCATAAATCCTGCGCGGGATATACGTTATGATACACAGCATTATCAGAAGAATTGCGGGAAGCGTGACAGGGATCGGGGAAATATGCCTTTTACCTTTTCTATCCCTCATTTCAGCACCGCGTTCTGGTATACGACCATTTTTTCCACCCTGACTGTCTCATCCTCATCCGAGGGCTTTATGCCTATCTCAATATCCCAGCCCTCAAAGATTGCCGCAAATACCGGCCCGTATCTTATGGTGAGCGGAGCAAGCTCATATGCCTCTTCCTTCAGCCCGAAGCGCCACACGCCTTCCCTGTAAAGGAGAAATGAGATCCCGGCTATACCGTATTTCTTTTTTCCGTCTCCGTAATCATCATCTCCGCCCTCCTTCTCATAAAGGATGATAACACCAAGGAACAGGATGAAGAGGAGGAGCAGCAAAAGGAGTAATCCCGCAGCACCAAGAAGGACCTTCATATATACGGGCGTTCCTTCGTTCCTGACCACCTCCCCGCTTATGGCCACTACCTTTCCTGACTCCCTTTTCATGGGGGCGGTCTCTATTTCCTCGGTGATGATGCTTATATCATTCTCCTCAAGGCTCTGCGGTTTAAAGCTCTCCTCTATGGCCTGAGGCTCATCCTCATGGGGCT
>DFEA01000099.1:59122-73264 GCA_002368575.1 Lachnospiraceae bacterium UBA3814
CTCCTCTCCGTTTTCCTCGCTTTCCTCCCTTTCTTCGGTTTTACCCGGTTTCTCAGGAGACGGCGTGCCGCCGTTATTGCTTCCGGAGGAATTGCCGGACCCATTGCCGCCCCCGGCTCCTGAGGGAAGGGAAGGCTGTGCTGTAGGAACAGTAATGATCGCGGAAGAGCCCCCCGTTATCGTACCGGAGGGATTTCCCGATCCGATATCAGGCAGCGGAGTGGGGATCACTATCTCCGGCTGGGTGATTATGACCGTTGGCGTGACAGGGCCCTCCGGCGGCTCTGTAGGTGTTTTGGTCGGTGTTTTAGTAGGCGTTTTAGTAGGCGTTTTGGTAGGTGTTTTTGTGGGTGTTTTTGTAGGTGTTTTAGTCGGCGCCTTGGTAGGTACCGCCGTAGGCGCCTTCGTGGGTACCGCCGTGGGTGCCTTCGTGGGTACTGCCGTGGGTGCTTTGGTAGGTACCGCCGTAGGTGCCTTCGTGGGCGCCAAAGTAGGCGTTGCCGTCACAGCGGGAAATACCGTTCCTGATGACTGCCCCGGGGAGGAGGTCGGTACAGGAGTAATGACTGGCACGACGGTCGACCCCGGCTCGGGAAGGGCAGTCGGCGTCTTTGTCGGCTCAGGCGTTTTAGTCGGCTCAGGTGTTTTGGTCGGCTCAGGCGTCTTTGCAGGCTCCTCAGTCGGTACGGGCGAGGGTGTCGGTGAAGGCTCCTCAACGGGCAGCGGCGACGGTGAGGGTACAGGGACCGCCTTTACAATGTTTGCTATGCTGACCGATTGCCTTGTGGGATTATTGGCCGCGTCCCTGACGACCACCTCGATGGTTCCGTTTTCGGTCACGGAAAATGTATTTGAAGCGCCGTAGCTCATACCTCCGTCAAAGGAGTAGGGCTCATCGGGAAGCCCCGAATCACCGTCCGACGCGCTCACAGTCACTACCACCGGTCCGCCGGTAGTCTCCTCCGTGCTTTTTTCCACGATCACGGAGGGGCCTGTATTATCCACTACATTCAATGCCGCCTCATTTGAATTGAGATTATTATAGTTCATCCCCGTAAGCACACACCTGACCTTTACCCCGTTCAGATATGTCCTCAGATTCTCAAGCTTCAGCCTGTCCGACCTGCTTCCCGATATAATGACTCCGCCGTTGCCGAAGGCTCCGTCGGATAAGCTGTTCCAGCTGCCGTTCAGGCAGATCTGCCACTGATAGGCCGCGATGTTCACTCCGGATATGGAAAAGGCCGCCGTTTCACCGCAGTTGACGCTTACCGATGATGGCTGGGTCCTTATACCCGCGGCATTCGAGCCGTAGGCCTCAACATATACCGTATAGCTTCCCTTAAAGCTTTTCCCGTAACCGCAGGTCGGACAGGTCACGGTAGTGGTCCCCCCGTAGGAATCTATCATGACCGAATAGTTATGTGTTGGGTCTATCGCAATCTCTTTATTAACGGTATCGCTCCCATATACGAGGTTGTAGGTCTTGCTTTCGGTCAGATCGCAGAGAATGATGTGGGACCGTCCGTTTATCTCCCATTCCATATTATGCTGCCTGGTAGTCTTCCCGGTCCTGTAGCCGTCACAGATCTCCGAATGAAGGCCCTGATCGGGATGGGAGCAGCCATATTTAAGATAGCTGGTCCCCTCCCTGAGAGTTGCGTTCGTGCCTGTGGTATTATAGGTGTTGAAAAGGGTCAGGCCGCTCATATCGGCATTTACCCCCCGGGGAAGGCCTCCGGCCATAACGGCCGTCACCAGGATTACTGCTGTTATCTTTTTTATTCTTCCTTTCTTCAAATTTGTCCTCCAGTCTCAAACCCCTTCTACCGTCTTACAGCGGAAAATAACAGGAAGAGCAGCATGAACGACAGCAGGGCTGCCGTGATCCTTATGATCCTGCGTCTGGGCCTTCCCAGATATTTCCTGAGCTCCCGTTCAACCTTCCTTATGCCGGCGTACCTTCCATCCATATCCAGAGCGGTGCACCTTAAGATGATCCTTCTTATGCCTTTGGGCACAGAATTGTTGTTTCTGATAAGCGCTCTCTGCTTTTCCGCATCCGCAACCGGATCGCAGAGTGTCAGCAGATAATAGAAGAACATGCCAAAGGCGAAGATATCACTCCTCTGGTCCTCTCCTCCCCCCTTATACTGCTCGGGAGCGGCATAGCCCCTGGTCCCGAAGGGAACGCCCTTCTCCATGAGCCCCCTTGCTATGCCGAAATCGACCAGCCTGATCTCTCCTGACCCGGTGATCATCACGTTTTCGGGCTTCAGATCAAGGTACAGCACCGGCGGCTTTCTTTCATGCATATACCTGAGGGCGGATAACACCCTGAGGGCGTATTCACATTTAAGCCTTAAGGGGAGCCGCTCGCCTTTCAGGTATGCCCTCATATCCCTGCCGTCAATATAATCGCTTACGATATAGCAGCCTTCCTCTGTACGGAATGCGTCTACTATCCTGGGAAAGGCCGGATGATCCATGCTCTCCATGAACCTTATCTCGTTTCCGGCAAGCTCCCTCCCCGACAGCGTATCAAAGGGAATGAACTTGACCGCCCATTTTTTCTTTATTCGGATATCCTCGGCAAGGAAGACCCTGCCGGAGCCTCCCCTGCCTAACTGTGCCGTAAGCCGATACCTGCCGTTCAGTATCGCGGCCTGCGAATTCATATTATTACCTCCGGAATAAGACTGAATGAATATGTCCGTGGAAAAGGTTTGATGAAAAATTGATCTACAGATTAGCTGACATGTCGGTTCTGTGAGATGAACTATACCCTCAATGCCTTACCAAGTCAATAAAAAAGGGCGTTTAAAAGCGCACAAAAATAGCGCTTTAAAAGATATGAAATTTCTATCCTGTAAGGATCAGGATATCTTTTAAAGCGCTCTTTTTCTCAGACGCATCCGTTTTTTTCTTTGTGCAGTTTTATCTGAACAGCTTCACTATGTCATTATACATTATCACAACGGTAAGTACCATTAAGGCGGCAAAGCCGACAAGGCTGATCCTTCCCTCAAGCTCCCTGTCCACAGGCTTTTTCCTGAATATCTCAACTATATAAAGCAGAAGCTTTCCGCCGTCAAGCCCCGGGATCGGAAGGAGGTTTACCACACCAAGGTTCGCGGACAAAAGTACCGCTATATTCATCATATTTACAAGGACTATCAGCGCACCGTAATCTCTGGCTTCGTTGTACACATCATCGACCGCGGCCGCCACACCGACAACACCGCTCATATCATTAAGACTGACCTTCCCCGTGACCATGGCTCCCAGAGATTTAAACACATTTTTTATCATGAAGCCTACATAATAAAAGCTGTAGCGTACCGTCGAAAGGACAGTCTGGTTCTCATCCCTGAGCCCGCCCGTTATCCCGAAAAGATATCTGCCGTATTCCTCACTGTATTCGGGAGTTATGCTGACCGTATGCCTCTCTCCGTTTCTTTCATAGGTTATATCTACCGCGGTTCCCCGGTTGAACTGAGTGTTGAGAATGATCTCCTCATACAAATGGACCCTTTCCCCGTCCATTTTAACTATAACGTCACCCGGCAAAAGCCCTGCCGCCATCGCGGGAGAGCCCTCGTTCACGCTTTCAAGCTCCGTAGTCGTGTATCCCGAAATCCCCAACACGAAAACAGCCAGGAAAAAGGCAAGTACAAAATTGAAAAACGGCCCGGCAAAGACAGTCAGCATCCGACTGTATACACTCGCGCTCATGAATGCCCCAGGGCCCGGCACGTAATCTGCCTCCCCGTTATCATCCTCAAACACGCAGGCGCCTCCTAACGGTATCAGCCGCAGGCAGTACCTGGTATCCCCCCTGTCAAAGGAGAAAAGCTTCGGCCCGAAGCCGACCCAGAATTCGGTAACATGGATCCCGTTGGCCTTGGCCACGAGCATATGCCCGGCCTCGTGTATCACTACCACAAGACAGAAGATCAACAGTGAAAAAATAATACTCATGCTCTTATCCCATACCTTTCATCGATAAGTCTGCGGGTCTCGGCCTCCGTATAAAGGATCTCCTCAAGAGACGGCTCCTTTATTACACTGTGCTTCTCCATGCAGTATTCTATGATCCCCGCTATATCCGTAAAGCTCGCTCTTTTGCTCAGGAAAAGGCTCACAGCCCTCTCATTGGCCGCATTGAAAACCGTAGGCAGGCTTCCTCCCCCTTTGGCGGCCTCCATTGCGAGATAGAAGCCCCTGAAGGTTACGGTATCCGGTTCCTCAAAGGTGAGCTCCCTTATCTCCGAAAGCTTCAGCCTCCTTATGTTCAGCGGTCTTCTTTCCGGATAGAAAAGCGCATACTGGATAGGCAGCCTCATATCCGGCATACCGAGCTGGGCTATGACAGCGCCGTCCACAAATTCCACTGCCGAATGGATTATGCTCTGGGGATGCACCACCACCTGAATCCTTTCCACCGGCATATCAAACAGCCAGCCCGCCTCCATTACCTCAAGGCCCTTATTGACAAGGGTGGCCGAATCAACGGTTATCTTTTGTCCCATGGACCAGTTGGGATGCCTTAACGCATCCTCCGCGGTCATGCCCTTAAGCTCCTGCTCCTTCTTCCCCCTGAAGGGACCGCCCGAGGCAGTGAGTATCAATGTCTCCACACTGTCCCGCTTTTCCCCGTTCAGCGACTGAAATATGGCGCTGTGCTCAGAATCCACTGGAAGTATCCTGACGCCCTTTTTCCTGGCAAGAGGCATGATAAGATGCCCCGCTGTCACCAGTGTTTCCTTATTTGCAAGGGCAAGCGTCTTCCCGCTTTCTATTGCGGCTATGGCCGGCCTTATGCCTATCATACCGACGACGGCGGCGACCACTGTATCAGCCTCCGGTAATGCCGCGGCCTCAAGAAGGCCCTCCATTTTGCACAGCACCCTTATATCCGTATCACTCAGACGGTCTTTGAGCTCTCCCCATTTTGTCTCATCATAAATAACGACCACGGAGGGATGAAACTCCCTGGCCTGTTCTTCAAGAAGGGCTGTATTTGAGCCCGCCGCAAGGGCCGAGACCTTAAGCTCCTTATTGTTCCTTACTATATCAAGCGTCTGTGTACCTATTGAGCCCGTAGACCCGAGTATAGCCAGATTTTTCATATGCTCCCGATAAAATTTCCTCTCTGTTCATACATCATAAAGCTCAGGACAGCAGCTCCTTCGTGTTCATATTCCGTACCCGACCGGGCGATCAGCGTAATCTCCCGATCAGCTCCACGAGAATATATATGACAGGTGCGGCAAAGATAACACTGTCGAACCTGTCAAGAATGCCCCCGTGCCCGGGTATGAGGCTTCCATAGTCCTTGATGTCGTAGTTTCTTTTAAAGGCCGAGGCCGCAAGATCCCCCGTCTGGGAAACGACCGACCCTAAGGCGCCCGCAATGATAAACAGCCATATAAGCTCTCCGGGGATGTGCAAGGTATTTACCAGTATCAAGGCAAATATCCAGGAAACGACCGCGGAGCCCGCTACCCCGCCGACAGCGCCTTCTATTGATTTTTTGGGGCTTAGAACGGGAGCAAGCTTATGCCTCCCGAAAAGCATCCCCACACAGTAGGCCGACGTATCGCATACCCAGGAAACGATATATATCAGCCAGACCAGGAACTGCCCGTTGTTCATGCACCTTACCAGAAAAATAAAGGAAAGCATCACTGGGACATAGATAAAGCCGAAAAAAGCATTCATCACGGTCCTGCCCTCGATAGTGGGGAAGCAGAACACGTATTCAGCCATCATGACCAGAAAAACGACTATAACTGCCATGAACAGCGTATCCAGAGGGATAAGGCCCTCCGTAAGCCTTCTCTCACTGTCCGGAAGCCCTGAATTTCTAAGGTATTCCAGAAGCGCGGCGCCGTAGTAGAATATCGTTCCCGCTATCCCGGTAAGCTCCAGGATATTCATTTTCCCGGCGCCTTTTGAAACTCCCACCGCGCGGTAGAATTCCCTAAGGCCGGCCAGGGAAATGACAACAAGCAGAAGCTCCATGAACGGGCCGCCGGGTATGTTCATCGCAGCTATGATGACAATGAGCACTATTCCGCTTAAAAGCCTAGTCAGAAACATCCTGCTCCTCCCTTATCCCGCCGTACCTTCGTTCCCGCCTCCCGTATGCCTCGATGGCCTTCTTCAGCTCTTCGCCGTTAAAATCCGGCCAGTGAACGTCTGTAAAGTATAATTCGGAATAAGCAGCCTGCCACAGAAGGAAATTTGACAGTCTCTGTTCTCCGCTGGTCCTTATAAGAAGATCGGGATCAGGGATCCCGGCAGTATCAAGGAAGCTCTCAAACCTTTCCTCAGTGATCTCCTGCGGGTCTTCTCCCTTCGCGGTCTCCTTCACAAGACGGTTTACCGCCCTTAATATCTCGTCGCGGCTTCCGTAGTTTAAGGCAACCGTAAAATTCAGTCCGTCATAGTCCGCAGTCGCCTCGGTCAGAAGCGTTATCTGTTTCCTTAAGTCCTCGTCAAGCCTTGAGATATCCCCTATGACCCTGACACGCATATTATTTGCCTTTGCTTTTCTGAGACAGGTCTTCATATAATTCCTGAGCAGTGTCATAAGGGCGCTTACCTCATCGTCGGGCCTTTTCCAGTTTTCCGTCGAGAAGGCGTACACGGTCAGGTATTTAACGCCCAGCTTATATGCCTCCTCGCATACCCTCTCAACATTTTTGGCACCCTCAGCGTGACCGAGGTTTCGGGGCATTCCCCTTTCCTTTGCCCACCTGCCGTTTCCGTCCAGGATGATCGCTACGTGTTTTGGAACAGACATATCAAGTCACCTCTCCGATATCGATAGTATACGAATTAAATAATGCCGGGACCAGAAGCCGCCCGGCGCCTACGCCGGCACCATACAATAAAGGGACAAAAAGCCTCTGTTTTGTACAGAACCGGCCCCCGTCCCTTCATATTCAGTATCACCCGCCCGGATGCTGCCCTCCCCGGCCGCAGCCGGCATCAAACGGTAAGAATATCCTTTGACTTCTCATCTATCATATCATCAATGAGCTTTATGTACTTATCGGTCAGCTTCTGAAGCTCGTCCTGAAGCTCCTCTATCTCATCCTCCGAGACATCGGACTTCCCCAGCTTCTTGAAAGCATCGTTCCCGTCTCTTCTTATATTACGGATAGCCACCTTGTCGGCCTCGCCCTTTTTCTTGATATCCTTGACCAGATCTTTTCTTCTTTCCTCCGTAAGCTCCGGAAATACAAGCCTTATCACCGAGCCGTCGTTTGTGGGATTGATGCCGAGGTCCGATGCCTGTATCGCCTTCTCCACCTCCTTAAGCAGCGTCTTGTCCCAGGGCTGGATCTGAAGAAGCCTTGCCTCCGGTATGGATATGTTCCCCACCTGGCCTACAGGGGTCATGGTGCCGTAATAATCCACCTTGATATTGTCAAGCACATGGGGATTTGCCCGCCCTGCCCTGATGGTATTAAATTCCGAGGCCAGATGATCAGCGGTCTTTTTCATTCTGTCCTCATATTCCTTAAGTTTCTCATTCATGATCGTAACCTCCCTCAATAAACATTTATCACACGGTCACCCTGGTGCCGTTAAAGCTCCCTTTTACGGTATTGACGATACTGTCCTTTTCATTGAGGCTGAACACATACATGGGAAGGTGATTCTCCATGGCCATTATCGAAGCGGTCAGGTCAACTACCTGAAGCTTCTTTTCAATGACCTCCTCTATTGATATCTCATCATAGCGCCTCGCATCCGGATTGATCCTGGGATCGGAGTCATAAACCCCGTCCACGGCCTTGGCAAGGAGCACACCGTCCGCCCCGACCTCGGCAGCCCTCAGTATGACGCCGGTATCGGTGGAAAAGAACGGATGTCCGGTCCCTCCGGCAAAGAACACGACCATCCCCTTTGAAAAATACTTGTTGGCCCTGTCCTTTGAAAACAGCTTAGTAAACGAGCCTATCTCAAAGGGAGTCAGTATGGCTGTCATCATACCCTCGGTACGGAATATCTCGGAGACGTAGATGCAGTTCATCACCGTAGCCAGCATCCCTATCTGATCGGCCTTGGTCCTGTCGATCCTGTCACTGGTCCTGCCTCTCCAGAAGTTTCCTCCGCCGATCACTATCCCGACCTCGCAGCCCTCATCGGTGATCGTCTTTACCTGCTTTGCGACCATGGTGATTACCTTCTCGTCAAAACCGGTCTTTTTATCCCCGGCAAGCGCCTCGCCGCTCAGTTTAAGCAAAACCCTCTTCATACGCAGTTACTCCTTTTCAAAGAAGCTCATGGGATTGACCTCCGCATAGCACTGTGAGCAGAGACCTTCTATTACCGCTCCGTTATTTATCTGCAGGGTCCGTGATTTGATATTTCCCATAATTATCGCAGTCGAATCAAGGATCACCGGACCTACTATATCGATATCACCCTTTACGGCCCCGGCTATCACCCCGCTCGTGGCATTTATATTTCCCTTTACGACGGTGCCCTGTCCTATCTTCACTGTCCCGCCGGCTCTAATATCACCTGTTATTTTTGCCTTGTCGGCAAAGACCTCCTCGACATCGGAATTACCTTCAATAGAACCTGTTATTTTAAGCTTCCCATCCAGTTTTATATTGCCCTTGATCGATCCCATGATCTCAAGGTTGCCCTCTGATATTATATCACCTGTTACGGACATTCCTTCAATAATAACGCCTGTTTCTTTAGTGGTCCTGACCCCCGTGGTGTTTATCGGAGCCGATCTGTAGGTATTGTCCTTGAATACAGGCTCTACCGCAGGCCTTGAAGGCTCCTTCGCATAGTGCGGCTGCTGCCTTTGCACGGGCTGCGTCCTCTCAGCGGGCTGAGGCTGCACCGGCCTTTGCTGAACGGTCTGGACCATAGGCTCAGGCTCAGCGAAGGAAGGCTGCTGCATGGCAGACGCCTGCGGATTATCCCTGAACGCAGGAGCGGGCTGTGCCTGTACGGTCTGTACGGTCTGCACGGGTACGGGCTCCGCTGCGGCAGGCATAACAGGTGCTGCTCCCGTTGAAGCCATCGAAGAAATATCAGGCGACGCAGAGGGAGCCGCCATGACAGGCTCCTCAGGTGTGGGAATAACGGATACCGGCACAGGATCAGGTATCGTATCAAAAACCGGCTGCGGGGAGGGAGTCTGCGCTACAGCTGCAGCCGTAGCAGCCTCCGCCTCCATCCCGTTCTGAAGCATATCGGCATTCACCGGCTCAGGCGTTACAGTCTCCCCGTTAAAGGCAGGGATACCGCCGAAGGGATCCGCCGGAGCCTGATCAGGCTGTGTGTCGTTTAAAAGCATGGCTATATCCTCAGAATCATTCTTCGGTTCCTCATTTAAGGAAGCCATGATATCATCAATGGAAAAATCCGAAGACTGTTGGGACACAGTCTCCTCAGGCATCAGCTCATTTACCGCCTGTGAAAGATCCTCCTTGAAATCCTTGAAAAAACTCATAATAAACCTCCGCACGATAATGATCAAAAATCCCGTTTCCGGGACTCTTGTGAATCTATATAGTCTCAGTGCTCCACCAGACCGACAGTGATTATTTAAAATGAAATACCGGAGTAGTTGAAGGAACAGCCGTGTCCACCGGCAGGATCACATAGCCCATCCTTGTCAGGCCTTCTATGATGGCGGGAAGTGCATCCGCGGTAGTCGTCTTTTCGGGAAGATCATGCATCAGTATCATGACATCATTTTTTCCGGCACACCCTGCAAGAGCATTTGCGGCAAGCGCCTCACCGGAAAGTATATTCTTCACCGCATCACCAACATATACATTCCAGTCGTAATAGGGTATCCCGAGGCTGTTAAGTATGTTTATATAGCATGAGGTATCCTTTTTCGATACCAGGTTATCGCTGCCTCCCGGGAACCTGTAGATGACCGGAGTCACCCCGCAGGCCGCCGCGACATAGGCCTGATTGTTTAAATAATCGGTAAGGAAGGACTGCTCATCCTTATATACCGACCTGTATACATGATCCGAAGAATGAAGCCCGATGGTATGACCCTCAGACACTATCCTCTGATATCTCAGGATATTTTCGTCACCCTTTTTGTTGTTAACAAAAAAGGTAGCCTTTACCCCGTACATTTTCAGGATATCAAGGATCCTGTCCGTATTTACGCTCGGACCGTCATCAAAGGTCAGATAGGCACGTTTGACAGCAGGGATGCCGGTCTGTGTCAGGGTCCCCGCAAGAGCAGTAATATTAAGATCCGATGCGGATTCTCCGTTCACAATGTTCTCGGTCCTTGAAGACAGGAGCATCTCCGAAAGATAAGCCTCATCAGATGAAGCCTCATATTTGAATATAAATGTAAACAGCGGCAGTATCACAAGGATCAAACCCAGAAGCCGCATAACTGAACCCGGTCTCTTCATAGCCTAATCATTGTATCACACTCCGGTGGCTTTTAAAATTGATTTTTTAATATAACAGCGTTATTGATATCTCTAAGGCCGGAATGCTCCTGACCCCCGGCTTATGCATAGTCTCAGCGCCCTTCCTGGGTCTCGCGCCTCTGCGGACCGCCTTCTCCCCTTGCCGTTATGCCTCTCTTCTCCGGCAGCTCCTCTGCCTGCGTCTCATCCTTACTCAGCAGGCGCCAGGCGATGACGGCGCATATTATGAAGGGAAGACCTGACAGAATACCGGTGACCGACGGACCTATGAAGGGATTGCCCCCGTCCCTTGTGAAATATATTCCAAAGGAAGCAAAGCCGTTTAAGGCGCCATGCGCCAGAACAGAGGGAAAAACACTCCCCGTCCTTACAAAAAGCCAGGCAAAGAAGACTCCGATCACCGTACAGAAGACGCACATTGCAAGGATTCCTGTCACCGGATAGCCCGTATAGGACAGTCCGTAATTATGACCCATGATCGTAATCGGCAGATGCCACAGCCCCCATATAACGCCTGAAGCGATCATGGCCTTCTTTAACCCGAAAAGGCTCCTAAGCTTCGGCAGAAGATATGCCCTCCACCCCCACTCTTCTCCAAAGCAGGTGAGGATATTGAGCAGCGGAGCAAGAAAAAAGCCTGCGACAGAGGTGCTTATGACCATTCTCTCTGCAACCTCCGGAGCGTAATCCGCGCCCTGGTCCTTAAGCACCCCGACATAATATTCCATATCAGGGGAGAAATTATCCTTAAACACCAGAAAATAAATACAGACTCCAATAAGCGTAAGCACCGAAGGCAGAAACCAGGCCGCAAGATAAAACCTTCGTTTGCCTCTCCTGAATCTCGGGTCGATATACGAATCCCCAAAGCCCTCCCTTGTAACAAGCCTTGTAAAAAGGACCGAGAGCGCGGGAAAGAACATTACTGCCGCTATGGGCAGAGCCGCTATCGACCTTATCTCCTTCCAGGCAGGATAGAGTATCGCAAATTCGTATATCCAGGTCACTGAAAAAACCGCCAGGAGATAAATAAGAACCCTTTTCCGTAAAAGCCCAACGTCCCTTCCTTCCATTTCCCCGTCCCCTCTCTCTGCGCTGATCCGGAACGGATCATGCGCGGTATTGATTTACGCATAACAGAAAAGAACGAAAACCGCAGTCCGCAGTCTCCGTTCTCCCCTGCTTTAGCTTATGCGAATAAGTCAATGGGCTGATAATCGATAGCCTGGGAATACTGATCATCTTCGTATGCGCTGACAGCCTCCGAAGCCTCCGTACTCGCAGTCTGGGATGCGGCAGCAATGTCATCGGTTCCGAAGAGCCTTGAGGCATTCATTCTGCTCATCTGCATCTGCATGTCCATAATACCTGCAAAATCAGCCGTTTCTCCACGCTTTAAAGGATTTACGTTCTGCTTCCCGTCATCCGTAAGTGCAGAAAAATCTGTCTTTGAAGTGAGGAGATCATCACCGATACCCTGGACCCTGTTCATACTTGCACGATCCAGAGAATTGGTATTGTACACATAAGGCTGATAGTAACCGGCACCAACAGCACCTACTTGCATATCAATCTCCTTTCCGCGTCCACGCTCGCATAACGTATACGCATTTCATTCAACCCCTTCAGGTTCAGGTTTATTTTAACGCAAAACCTTTCATGCGTCAAATGCCATTCAGCCTCTGCCTGATATATGACTTGTCTTTTGCAAAGTACAATGCATTTTCCTCAGATATCCTCTTCATCAGAAGCATTTCATATATGGAATCATCCATTGCGGACATTCCCGATCTGCGGTCAGTCTGCATGATGGCGGTGATCTGCCCGTATTTTCCGTCGCGTAAAAGGTTCCTGACAGCCTGGGTCATGATCAGAAGCTCGAAGGCTGCCCCCCGGCCTCCTTCATTAAGCGGTATGAGCATCTGTGAAAGCACTGCCCTTAAAAGGCCGGAAAGCCGTTCCTTGATATGCTCCTGTCTTTCGGGCTCATAAAGCTCCAGTATCCTCTTTACTGCCGTGATGGCGTCGGGCGTGCACATACAGGCTAACACCAGCTTTCCAGTTTCGGCCGCATACATGGCCTGATCGGCGCTCTCTCTGTCCGAAAGCTCCGAAAGCACTATGATATCCGCATCCTCCCTGATGGCTGAAAGGATCCCCGCGCTGTAGCTTTCCGTATCGTCAAAAAGCTTTCTCTGATCTATCACGGAGCGCTCTCCCGTAAAGGCAAACTCGATATTTTCCTCTATACTGACTATATGGCGCTGCTGTGTCAGGTTTATTTCGTTTATAACGGAGGCCATTGTTGTCGAACGTCCGCTTCCTGCCCTGCCGTTTATAATAAGGATGCCCGAGGGCTCCCTGATAACTTCCTTTATCGCTTCCGGAGCCCCGATCTCATAAAGCCCGGGAGCCCTTGCGGGAAGGAGCCTTACAGCAGAGGCCAAAGTCCCGTTTTTCCTGTACAGGCTGATGCGGAACCTGCCGGCCTCCGGGAGCTCATATACTATGTTAAGCTCCCCTTTGCTTTTAAGCCTCTGAGCCATCTCTCCCGTCATAAAAAGGGCAAGCATACCCTCCATGTCCTGAGCCGAAAAGCTCCTGTCCTCCTGCTTTATAAGCCTTCCGTCCACCCTCATTGCCACCGGATTCCCGGGAGAGAGATGGATATCAGAAGCACCGCTTTCTGCCGCGCTTCTCAGAATTTCATCAAAAGCCTGCATGGATCTTCCTTTCGTACCCCGACAGGTATTCTGAGCCTTAACTACCGTTCCTCATTGATTGATGTCAGGGTCAAAAGTGCCATGTGACTTTGACCATGACATCATTGATTATAGCATCATGAATATAACGGAACAAGCGCTTCGGTTCACAGGCGTTTGATCACTCGTACCATAGACGCCTTTGTTTCGCCCTTGAAAGAAGGAAGCGTTTCCGTTATACTTTATAGCAATGCAATAAAACCGCGTTTACTATGTAAATAAAAAGGAGCTTCTATGATCGCTGCAAATAACGTAACCTACAGAGTAGGAAAAAAGGCCTTGTTCGAGGATGTAAATATAAAATTCACCGAAGGGAACTGCTACGGAGTGATAGGTGCCAACGGTGCCGGGAAATCTACCTTTTTAAAGATCCTCTCCGGTGAGCTTGAAACCACGTCAGGCGATATATCGATCACCCCCGGACAGCGTATATCGGTTCTTGAGCAGGATCACTTCAAATATGATGACCATACCGTTCTTGATACCGTTATCCTCGGTAACGAGCGCCTCTACCAGATCATGAAGGAAAAGGACGCCATATACGCAAAGGAGGATTTCTCGGACGAGGACGGCATACGGGCAAGCGAACTGGAGGCCGAATTTGCCGAAATGAACGGGTGGGAGGCCGAGTCCGGTGCCGAAAGCCTCTTAAACGGGCTCGGAATAGAAACCTCGCTGCATTACAGCATGATGAGTGACCTTAACGGCTCGGAAAAGGTCAAGGTACTCCTTGCCAAGGCCCTCTTCGGAAATCCCGATATCCTTCTTCTCGACGAGCCTACCAACCATCTGGATATGGATGCCATCGCCTGGCTCGAGGAGTTTCTGATCAATTTTGAGAATACGGTGATAGTGGTCAGTCATGACAGATATTTTCTAAACAAGGTATGTACGCATACCGCTGATATCGACTACGGAAAGATCCAGCT
>DFEA01000053.1:0-260 GCA_002368575.1 Lachnospiraceae bacterium UBA3814
GGAAAAAGGTCAGCATCTGCGGAGAGCTGGCGGCTGATCTTTCCCTTACGGATACCTTTATAGAAATGGGTGTGGACGGGCTGTCGGTTTCGGTGCCGTATATCTATAAGCTGAGAGAGCATATCATAAACTCGGAGCTGTAGAGACGTAGTGAACCAATGTCATTAGCTTAAGCTCATAGCGCAGACTACGACTCAGCGAAGGTTCCATTCTGTGTTGAGACAGTCAGACGCGCTTTGACCGAAGAAGAGATCCATCCC
>DFEA01000053.1:320-5267 GCA_002368575.1 Lachnospiraceae bacterium UBA3814
CCGAATTCCTTAGGCGCGAAGGCTCTTCCAAGCGATTCCCATCGAAGATGGGTCGCGTGAGATTTTCTTGAAAATCTCACATAAAAGGGTTGCGCAGCAATCCTTCCTCGATGCGTCTTAGGAATTCGTGGATTAGCTCTTCGGAGGGAAGCGTCGTCTCAACACAGAATCGGAAACCTTCGCTGAGTCGTTCATAACTTACAGCAGCTTAAGTTAATGACATTGCCTGTGAATGGTAAATTTTATGTATTATGAAGGAGACAGGATGGAAGAGCGGTTTGCAAGGACTGAACTCATCATCGGAAAAGAGGCGCTTAAGAGGCTTGGAGGAAGCAGGGTCGCGGTGTTTGGCATAGGCGGAGTAGGGGGCTTCGTTGTCGAGGCGCTTGCAAGGTCCGGCATCGGAGCCCTTGACCTTATAGATAACGATAAGGTCTGCCTCTCAAACCTTAACCGTCAGATCATAGCGACCGAGAGGACTCTGGGCCGGGACAAGGTGGACGCTGCAAAGGAGAGGATAAGGGATATATTTCCCGGGTGCAGCGTCAGGACCTATAAGACCTTTTATCTTCCCGAAACGGCAGGAGAGCCTGACCTGGGGGAGTATGACTATGTGGTCGACGCGATAGACACGGTGACGGGAAAGCTCGCCATAATAGAAAATGCCGGACGTGCGGGGGTTCCCGTTATCTCCTCCATGGGAACAGGGAACAAGCTTGATCCCACGGCCTTAAGGGTGGGGGATATTTACGAGACCTCGATCTGCCCTCTTGCAAGGGTAATGAGAAGGGAGTGCAGGAAACGTGGAATAGAGTCGCTTAAGGTGGTATATTCAACCGAGGTACCGATAAAGCCTTTTTCAGAGCTTTCTGAGGAGGACATGGATAAGGAAGCGGATGGAGAGGGCCTGAGGGTAAGAAGGAGCACTCCGGGCTCGACAGCCTTTGTTCCGTCGGTCGCGGGGCTGATCATAGCCTCAGAGGTCATTAAGGACCTTATCGGAGGCGCATAAGCCGGGCTTACAGTATGAGCTCAAGGATAAAAACTGTGAGGCAGGAAAGGATCGAGACCTGCAAAAGGGGCATGCCGAACCAGGCCAGAAGGACACCCGCGATAAAGGCAAATGCACCCGCCAAAGGTGAGGCAGCCGCGGTGACCATTGCAGGGAAGGTCATCACCGCAAGGGTCACATAGGGTACATAAAAAAGAAAGGAACGGATCAGCGGATTTTTGATCTCGCGCCTTATGAGAGTAAGGGGTATCACTCTTATCAGATAGGTGACACCCGCCATTATAAGTATATAAATAATAATGCTATGCTCCATTGTAATTATCCGATACCTTTCTGTCCGGTCTTTTGGAATCGTTCGGGCCTATGGGAGCTATGACCGCGGCTCCCCCGGATATTGCCACGGTCAGCAGGATAATGCGGAAGCCCGGCTCTATGGCGGAAAGCGGCGGTACATATGTAAAGATAAGGCTTGAGAGCATGGATATGATCACCAGGACAAGGATGATCCGGTTTCCTCTTGCGGGCGGTATTATTATGGCCAGAAACATTCCGTAAAGCGCCACGCTGAGAGCGGACACCACGTTTGCGGGAAGGATATTTCCCATGACGACGCCGAGACCGGTGCCCAGGGCCCATGCCGGCGCCGCTATGGCCAGGGCCCCGTAGGAGTAATATACGTTGAGCTTTTCCGGGGTGGCCGAGGAGATCGCAAAGATCTCGTCCGTAAGCGTCATTCCCAGAAGAAGCCTTTTCGGAAGCGATGTATCCTCCGGGACCTTCTGGCTTAAGGAACAGGACATCAGCAGGTACCGTACATTTATCACAAACTCCATAACGGCCATCTCAAGGTAGCCGGCACCTGCGCTGATAAGGGTAAAGCCCGCAAATTCCCCTGCCGAGGCAAGGCAGAGAAGGCTTGCCAGAGACGCAAGGGGAGCGGAGAGCCCTGAATTTTTTGCGGCGATACCAAGAGAAAAGGATACCGCAAGATATCCCAGAGCAATGGGGACCCCGTCCCTTGTTCCCTTGTTAAATGCCTGTTTATCATTCATCTTCTTTCCTTTATATCAGACAGGTGCCGGATATCCCGGCGGAGCCTATCGGTCAATACAGCCCTATCTGAACAGATTCACTACCAGCTTGATCCCGTACCTGCAGTAATTTATAAATACGCCGGGATGCGTTACGCACTCGCCCATCTTTTTTAATATATACCTGGGGCGGAGATAGAAGGACAGGAGGATATTCCTTCTGAGCTTCATAAGCTCGTCCAGGGTAAGGTGCATGGTCCCGCTCATGCTGGAATGGAAAAAGTCTGACCCGAGTACGGATTCGGCAAGGAGGTTGTTTTCCTTACAGGTATCGTACAGAGGGGTTCCGTAGAAGGGAAGGGCGATGGTGACCTCGATAAAATCGGGATCCGCCTTCATTATAAGCCTTTTTGTTTCAAGGATATGCTCCCTTGTTTCCCAGGGAAAGCCTATCACAAAGAAGCCCCAGAAGGGCAGCTTAAGCTCGTGGCACCATTTTGCGGCCTGGAGATTTTCCGCGACCGTAGTCCCCTTTTTGATAAGCTTAAGTATCTCATCCGAGCCCGATTCAAAGCCGAAGGCCACAAGGAAGCAGCCGGCCTGCTTCATAAGCTCAAGTGTTTCACGGCTAAGGGGGCGCACCCTGGAATTTGCCGTAAAATGAATCTTTCCGTGAAGAGGAGAGGCGATAATGAGCCTGCACATCTTCTGCACCCATTCGGGATTTATCGTAAAGGTATCGGCCTTAAAGAAGAAATTCCTGATGCCGTGCCGTTCATAGCATTCCGTCATTTCCTCAAGAACATTTTCCGGGGAACGGAAACGCACGCATTTACCGGAGATCCCCGGCGTAAGGCAGAAAACGCAGCTTGAAGGGCAGCCCCTTGCGGTCTGTATCGTAGCCATGGGCTCATCGGTATCCGGGCGCTTATACAGCGCGTTGTTCATAAGCTCCCTTGCGGGGAAGGGACGGGCATCCAGATCCTCTCCCCAGGTATGGAAGGCGGTCCTTACAAAGCTTCCGTTTTCGTCCTTATAGAGGATGGAAAGCACGTCCTCTATCCTTCCTTCACCTCTGAGGGCGTAGTCGGTAAGCTCACCGATGGCAAAGTCCACCTCTCCCCCGATGAGATAATCCACATGGGAAAGATCCAGAAGATCGAGCATTGCCTGCTCGGGATCATAGAAGAGCGCACCCTTTAAGACCACTATGGGATCATATTTATCCTTGATCTCATTGATAAGCTTAAGATCATCGAAGATGGTAGTGTTGGTGATGCTCATCATTATAAGATCAGGCCTGTACTCGGAAAGATCACGGTGGAGGTCCTCCATTGTGGCTCCCTCCGTCTGGTAATCCCGAAGCTTGACCTCATAATGCCTGTTTAAAAGAACGGCTGCCGCGTAGCCAAGGTCATTGCAGGCCCGCATAGCCTGCGCGGAGCCGTCATCCACGTTCTGCTGGCACCGGTCCTCCCCCCTCTGAAAGAGAGCTCCCGGCGGATAAAACAAAAGTACCTTATTCATGATTTATATCCCTCACTGAATCATCGGCCGATCTGACGGCATTTTTATCGCAGAGCCGCCGAAAGAAAGGCCGATTATTTTCCGGTCATGTCGTTGACTATAGCATAATTGACTGTGTATGTCAAAAAAACAGGGGCGTAAGGGATGACGAAGAATCAGAGAACTTTCGGGAGTTTTATGCTATACTGGTACTGAAGCGGATATATACAGAATAATATGATAAATGGGTTTATGCTTAAGGAGGCAGCGATGAATTGTTTGAATGACAGGAAGGTTGCAGTTGTGGGATGCGGTTTTGTAGGCTCGGCAAGCGCCTTTGCGCTTATGGAAAGCGGGCTGTTCTCAGAGATAGTCCTTATTGACGCAAACCGTGAAAAGGCGGAGGGAGAGGCTCTTGACATAAGTCACGGCCTGCCCTTTGCAAAGCCGATGCAGATATACGCCGGGGACTACACGGACATTGCCGATGCGGCAGTGGTCGTGGTCACCGCAGGCGCGGGACAGAAGCCGGGAGAGACGAGACTGGATCTTGTCAAAAAGAATACCGGGATATTCAAAAGCATTATCCCGGAGATCGCAAGGCATAATCAGGACGGGATACTGCTTGTGGTGGCCAATCCCGTAGACGTGCTGACCTATGCGGCAAAGGAGTTTTCGGGCTTTCCCGAGAACAGGGTGTTCGGATCGGGAACCACCCTTGATACGGCTCGTCTGAAATATCTTCTGGGACAGCACCTTGAGGTCGACAGCCGGTCGGTCCATGCCTTTATCATAGGAGAGCACGGCGACAGCGAGATCGCCGTATGGAGCAGTGCAAACGTATCCGGGATCCCCCTGAATGATTTCTGTGAAATGCGGGGGCATTTTGACCATGAGGGGGCGATGAAGGAGATAGCGGAGGGAGTGAAGAACAGTGCCTACCGCATCATTGAAAAGAAGGGCGCGACCTATTACGGGATCGCCATGTCGGTAAGGCGTATCTGCGAGGCGATCGTAAGGGATGAAAAAACCATCCTGCCGGTCTCGTGCATACAGAGGGGCAATCACGGGATATCCGATGTGGCGCTCAGTATGCCCGCGATCGTGGGAAGAAACGGTGTTGAGGGAATGGCGCCTATCTCTCTTTCCGAAAAAGAAGAGGAGGAGCTTAAAGCCTCGGCCGAAACGCTTAAGGGTGTTTTGAGGGAGGTCTTCCCGGGGCGTTAGTTTGCGGCGTAATACCTCAAGGCTGTGTGGGATATGCTGATCATAAGAAAGCCCGTCTGAAAGGTTTTCTATAAAAATCACTTTTCGTTAAGTGAGTTGCGCAAAAGCTCAGATCCGGACTTTTTATGATCTGCATATCCCGCCGGGGTTATGAGGGTATTAAGCGATTGC
>DFEA01000103.1 GCA_002368575.1 Lachnospiraceae bacterium UBA3814
TATAAAAATGAGGTGAAAAATGATAACGGATACAATCGGTCGGCTTTCCCGGTATAAGGGGATTCCCGAGCTGAAAGAACTGGCGGAATACATAGAGGCCAATGATCTCAATTCGCTGCCCGTAGGAAGAACGGATATCAAAGGAGACGAGCTCTATGTTATGATCCAGATCTATAACACCAGGAATGAGAAGGATACAAGGCCCGAGGCTCATGACAGATATATCGATCTTCAGTATATGCTGGAGGGAGAGGAATATATAGGCTATGCGGAAAGGGAAGCGCTCGGCGATCCTGTGGAAAGCAGAGAAGAGGATGATGTTCATTTTTTTGAGGGAAAGACCTGCAAACTGCTCATCAGAAGCGGTTCCTTCGGGATATTTTTTCCGGAAGATATTCATGAGCCCTGCATTGCGGCGGGGGAGAGCCGGCAGGTAAAAAAGGCGGTTTTTAAGATCAGATGCAGGATGTGAAGCAGTACATACAGGACAGGGTAAAGAAATGATATTCAGCGTAACGCTGAAAAGGAGGCAGATACGAAAATGAAGATCGGACTTGTTTATACGGGCATCACCGATGAGCTTAAGGCTGATGTCGAGCGTGAAGTAAAGAAGCAGCTCGGAGGAGATGTGACCCTGATAAGCGTAAAGGACCCTTCCATAATCAAGGAAGTATCAGATACCGGATACGTGACTACGGCACCGGCGGCGAGACTGGTGAAAATGTATATGGATATGGCGGAGCAGGGGGCAGATGCGATATTGAACCTCTGTTCGAGCGTGGGAGATGTGGCGGATGCCTGCCAGCCGCTGGCCAGGTACATCGGCGTACCGATAGTAAGGGTCGATGAGGATATGTGCAGAGAGGCTGTAAGAAGGGGAAGCAGGATAGGAGTAATGGCAACCCTTAATTCAACCTTAAAGCCTACGGCCTCTCTTGTGACAAGGATAGCAAGGGAAATGAACAGGCCGGTGGAAATAATCGAATGCCTTGTGGAGGGTGCTTTTAATATCGATCAGGAAAGGTTTCTTCAGATGATGGACGAGCATGCGGCAAAGATCATCGATAAGGTGGATGTGATCGTGCTTGCACAGGGCTCTATGGCCTATGCCGAGCCTTCTCTGTCCGAAAAGTACAGGAAGCCTGTTCTCGGAAGCCCGCGCTTCGGAGCCCGGGCCCTTAAGGAAGCCCTGATCAGAAAAGGCACTCTGGCAGAGTAATAAGTTTATTATAAGGAGGAAAATCTAATGAAAAAGAAGATTGCGGCACTTTTGGTTACTTCTCTTGCTGTCTTTTCACTGGCAGGCTGCGGAAGCATAACATCCGCTCCGGCAGATACGGCTCAGACGGAAACGACAGAGGCCGCCGCTTCGGAGGATACCGCTGAAGCCGAGGCTCCTGCCGAAACGGAAGAGACAGC
Source organism: Lachnospiraceae bacterium UBA3814 (assembly GCA_002368575.1). Classification (GTDB taxonomy): domain Bacteria; phylum Bacillota; class Clostridia; order Lachnospirales; family Lachnospiraceae; genus UBA2868. Next base: position 1,420 of record DFEA01000103.1, read on the forward strand.
CGAGCCGGCCGGAGATGCTCTCGAGCTTAAGATCGGCGTTTCAACTGCGGAGACGGATCCCCGAAACATTGCGGCAGAACAGTTCGCTCAGGAAATCTCCGATAAAACAGGTGGAGCTCTTACCGCGAAGGTGTACCCTTCCGGGCAGCTTGGAGCAGATGCAGATCTGATCAATTCCCTGGCGCTTGATTCCGGTACGGTCGATATTATAATCACGGATGCATCAAACTTTGCGACCTATGAGCCTTTAATGGGCATCTCCGCGCTTCCCTTTAACTTTTCGGATTTCGATAAGGCATGGGCGTTCATGGATTCCGATATCGAAGCGGATGCCGAGGCCGGTCTCATAGACCAGAACATGAGAGTGCTTGCACATTATGATAACGGATTCCGATGCGTCACGAATTCCAAGGGGCCCGTTGAGTCTCCCGATGACATGAAGGGAATGCTGATCAGAACTCCCGAGAATCCTGTCATAATGGCGACCATGACGGCTCTCGGCGCAAATCCACAGCCTCTTGCCTTCTCTGAGCTTTACCAGGCACTTCAGCAGGGGACCTATGACGCACAGGAGAACCCCATTCCTGTAATCTATAACAACAAGCTGTATGAGGTTCAGGAATATCTTTCGGTTACAAATCATATATATTCCGGCATGTGCTTTACCATAGCGGAGTCTGTATGGCAGAAGCTCTCTCCCGAACAGCAGGAGATAGTTCAGGCAGCGGCAACCGCTTCCGCAGAGGCTGACAGGACAATGAACAGACAGCAGACGGATGAGCTGGTTTCTAATCTTGAGGCGGAGGGAATGAAGATCAACTATCCCGATCTTGCTCCCTTCCAGGAGGCGACCGCTTCGGTTCTTACGGACAATGCCTCTACCTATGGAGAGCTGCTTGACAGACTGAATGAGTGGAAAGCCGCAAACTGATCCCGAATACCATAAGGAGGATCCGGCCGCATGCCGGGTCCTCCTTGCGGAAAGAAACGGGATATTTGATTAATGGAGTAAAAAATGATAAAGAAGATACAGAAGCGCGTGGACGAAACCATGACGGTCATTGCGGCATTTCTTACAGGTCTCATGTTCCTCATAATAATAGCGAATGTTATTTTGAGGCTGATCCCATCCATTGGTGGCTTCAGCTGGTATATGGAGTTTTCCCAGTATGCGAACGTATGGGCCATGATGATAGGGGCGGCAGGGGTAGCCTGTGCCGGAACCAATCTGAGGGTTGAGGTTATCGACTCTGTTCTGAAGAAGAAGACCTACAGCTATAAGCTTACCCGGGTGATCGTGGATATTTTCGAGCTGGTATTTTACATTCTGGTGACATACTCGGGATTCCAGCTTGCGACAAGGGCAAAGCAGAAGGTATCGACCATGCCGAGCTTTACCATGGGGCAGGTATATATGATCTTTCCGATAGCAGGTATCCTCTGCATAGTTGCGGTGATCATAAATCTGGCAGCACTTATGTCTGAAAAGGAGGGGAGGAAATGATCGTCTGGTTACTGGGAAGCTTTGCGGTAATGATGCTGCTTGGAGTCCCCATCGGTATTTCCCTCGGGCTCTCTGCCATGGGAGGGATCGTGTTCTTTGATCAGGGTTCCCTTGTCACGGTCTGCCAGAGGATGTTTGAGGGAATGAATTCCTGGGCTCTTCTTGCGATCCCCTTATATACCTTTGCCGGCTATACCATGTCAAAGGGCGGCATATCCGACAGGCTTATGGAATTCTGCTACAGCATAGTCGGTCATATTTACGGAGGACTGGCCCATGTGAACGTGCTGTCATCAATGATATTTGCCGGAATATCAGGGTCCGCGGTGGCGGATACGGCAGGGGTGTCAGGTATGTTCATGCCGACGATGATCAAAAAGGGCTATTCCGAGCAGCTGACGGTTGCGGTCACGGCCATTTCCTCCACCATAGGGATAATCATCCCGCCCTCGATACCCATGGTAGTCATTGCGGGGATCTGCAATATTTCAACAGGAAAGATGTTTTTGGGAGGAATACTTCCCGGCATTCTCTGCGGGCTGGCCCAGATGCTCCTCTGCTACATATTTGCGAAAAAAGAGAAGGTGGATAAGGAACCGGGGCATTTTGAGCTGAAACCGGTGTGGGTCTCATTTAAGGCTTCTTTGCCGGCCCTTATCATGCCGGTCCTTATCGTCGGTTCCATCACCTCGGGAATCGTTTCCCCCACGGAGGCCGGCGCTCTGGCGGTGCTCTACGGACTGCTTGTCGGCAAATTCGTTTATCACGCCATAACCCTGGAGGATCTGAAATTTGCCTTTAAGGAGACAGTTCGTGTATCGGCAAGGATATTTACCGTTATAGGTTCTGCAAAGCTCTTTACCATCATGCTCACCACGGCGGGATTTGACAAATGGATGACGGACAGGATGCTTGGTATTTCCGAAAACCCTGTAGTTATCCTTATAATGATCCTGCTGTTATTCTTCATAGTTACCATGTTCATGGAGTCTATTGCAACCCTGACGCTGTTTATGCCTATAGTATTTCCCATAGCCATGGCGGTAGGGATAGATCCCATAATACTGGGAGTCCTGGTTACGGTCGTTATCGGAATAGGGCTTGTGACCCCTCCGGTGGGGATGTGCATCTACGTCGCATGTGATCTGAGGCATATAACGGTAGGCTCGACAATGAAATATCTGATGCCCTTCATCCTGGGCTCGATTGCGGTAGTGGCTCTCCTGATAATGTGTCCGGTACTTATAACGGGGCCGGGATCGTTGCTTAAATAGGATAGGCAGGAAATATGAACAGAAAAGAGAAGGAAACATCCATCTCTGCGGTGGATAAGGTGGTCGCTTCCATAACCGATGAGATCATCAACAATAGCCTGCATCCCGGGGATCGTCTCGAACCGGAGGAGAAGCTTGCAAACAAATATAATGTGGGAAGGAATTCCGTCAGGGAGGCCATTAAGCAGCTCCAGGCCTACGGGGTGCTGTATATCAAGCGCGCGGACGGTACATATATAGAGGATTCCTTTAACGGAAAGATGCTGGACCCGCTGCTTTACAGCCTGATCTTCTGCAATAAGGACGAGGAGGACCTGGCGCAGCTTCGCTCCATTATAGAGACCGGGATCATCCAGAGCGCCATGCAGGATGACGATATATCAAAGGTAATCCCGCAGCTTAGTGAGCTGGTGGAGGAAACGGAGCGTGAGATGAATAAGGACGTTCCTGATCCCGGGCGTGTGCTTGACCTTGATCTTGATTTTCACAGCGTTATCGCAGGCACCATAGGAAACCCACAGGTCGATATCCTGACCTCCTATATCACAAGGATGACGGTGCCGGCCAGAAGGAAGGCTGTGGAGGAGTGGATACGTTCCGGAAAGCAGGATGAATTCGTTAAGCTTCACAAGGACATCATCGATGTTATAGAGAAGAGAGATTTTTCAAGGATAAATCAGGTCGTGAACAATCATTACATATTTTTGAGAAAGGTGCTTAAAAACGATTAAAATGAAAAAGATCATGTTATGCGTTGCTCCTGTCGCGGCAGGGGATCCGCTCATCAATCCGCGGGCAATCGCCAGAGACGTCTTTGATTGCTACAAGGCGGGCGCAGCCATGGTGCATCTGCATGTAAGGGATCTGAACGGAAGGCTGACACCCAGCCTTGCCCTTCTTGAGGAAACAGCCCTTTATATAAGAGAGCTCTGTGATATTATCATCGAGGTATCGACGGGGGGTGTCTCGGATCTTACGATAGAGGAAAGAGTACAGCCCTGCTATGCCTCCTGGGTGGAGGCCGTAAGCCTTAATGTAGGCTCGGTAAACCTGGGGGAGGCTGTTTACCAAAATCCAATAAAGGATGTCAGGTATTGCGTAAAACAGATCGCTGAATATGAAAAGATACCGGAAACCGAGCTTTTTGAGCTGGGAATGGCAAATACGCTGAGGGAGCTGGATGAGGTATATCATCTGCCAAGGCCCCTTCTGCTTGCCCTTGTCTTCGGGCATCCCGGAGAAATGCCGGCAACTCATGCGGCGCTTATGCATATGATAGGCGGAGTGGAGGATAATTTTGGCAGGGAGGATTTCAGGTGGGGTTATACACAGGCTCACAGGACTGACTTCTCAATGGTGCGGACAGCCTTAAAAGAGGGGGCCGATGCTTTAAGGATAGGGTTTGAGGATTCGGACCATATCACGCCGGATAAGAGAGCCGACACTAATGCACAGCTCATAGAGGAGTCTGCGGGGATCATCAGGGAGATGGGGTTTGAGACCATGAGCCCGGATGAGATGCGCCGGGCGCTCAATATTCCCCCTCTCAACAGAGACGATTGCTTCAGGCCTTATGAGCCTTCGGGCATAAACGGCTGTATGCAGAACAGGGTATCCGATGTCAGAAAGGCGGAAAAACAGAAGGTCGAGGCTGAGGTTGTAAGACGTACAAAAGAAAGGTACGGGGGGATGACCTTTAATGGAGAGGAATATGTTCGTATCCCAAAGGTTCCGGGCAGTGAGAAAATGGGGGTGCATTCCATTAACTCTCTTGAGGATAAGATATTCTTAAAGGAATTTACGAAAACCCCTTATGTGAAGGATATCGTTGTCTGCACAAAAGGCTCCTTCGAAGGCCGGGAGTTTGCAAAGAGCATGGAGGAGGCCGGAAGGAAGGTAACGATCCTTGACCCCGCTTATGAAAAGGTGGTCAGGTATGAGGGAAGGACCTTTGTGGAGAAGGTCATTACCGACCGGGGCGAATATGACTGTGATCTGTTTGTGTCCTGCTGAGAAGGACGAAGGGCATTTGCCGGGTGGTTCAGAGTATGTATTTCACAAAATGGCACGGAGGGCTTTTGCCCTGACA
>DFEA01000071.1:0-22418 GCA_002368575.1 Lachnospiraceae bacterium UBA3814
ATCCGTTATCCCGCGGAAGAGGCGTTACCGGCGGCTTATCCACCGTGTATTCATCCTCATCCTCGCTTGCGGGCTTTGCTTCGGGCTCATACATGTCCCAGAAGTCCAGATCCTCTGATCTCAGGTTGTTCTGCCCTACCCCCATCTCCTCAAGCTCTCTCTGCTCCTCCTTCATGGCCTCAAGCTTTTCCCTTGAGACCCTTTCCTGGGCAGCAAGCCTCTTATGTCTTTCCTCATTATTACGATAGATCATATAGAGGAAGCCGAGCATTACCAGAGATGCCGCAAAAACACAGTACACGAGCATCCTTTTTCTTACCCTTCTGTCCTCCTGATCGTCCTTATTATACCTCTGCATTATCCCCTTCCTCCTGCGCCGGTATGCTTATACCGGATCCAGGGCAATCGCTTAATACCCTCATAACCCCGGCGGGATATGCGGATCATAATAAGTCCGGATCTGAGCTTTTGCAAAACTCACTTAACGAAAAGCGGTTTTTATAGAAAACCTTTCAACCCTGTTTGAGCTCGCGTACTAAATTCCCTCGATAACTGTGAAGCGAGTTGTTGGAAGGTTTTCTTCTTATAAAAATTGCTTTGAGTTTAGTGAGTTTGCAGCCGCGAAGAGACGGAATTCTTATGATCTGCATATCCCACACCACCCTGGGGTATTAAGCGATTGCCCCAGACCGAATCATTTCCGCCTGCGCCGGCCTGCCTGCAGGCCGTGCGCTTAGGTGCGAACTTCAGTTCGCGCCGATTCGGTCTGTTTTCAGACCGAATCATTTCCTTATAGCGAAGCCACCCAAAAACTGATATACTGTGCCTTATGAATATCAGCAAAAAGATCCTTTCAATCCTTATATCGGCAGTCCTTCTCGTTGATCTGCCCCTCTCAGGCTGCAGCCCGGGCTCTTACGGCAGGACTCCCGTAAGCCTTAGCTTCTTTGCCCTTAACACCCTTTCCACCATCACCATATATACGTCCCTTCCGGGGATCAAAGCATCTGAAGTGCTTGACTCCTGCAGGGAGCTGGTTCTTAAATATGAGGATGTGCTTAGCCGGACAAAAAAGACCAGTGACATATACAGAATCAATCATTCGGCGGGAAGGCCTGTGACCGTTTCTGAAACCACCCTTGAGCTTATACGCAAAGGGATCGAATACTCCGAGCTCTCAAACGGGATGTTCGATATTACAATAGCGCCTGTTATTGAACTATGGGGCTTCGGAACTGACGAAATGAATGGTATTCCCGATAAAGCAGCGCTTAAGGAGGCTCTCAGCCATGTTTCCTTCAGGAATATCCTTCTTGACGAGGAAGCCCTGACCGTACAGCTTGCCGATCCCGCCTCAAAGCTCGATCTCGGAGCAATAGCAAAGGGCTATATAGCGGATCGTGTTAAGGAAAGGCTTAAGGAATCCGGAGTCACCGGTGCTGTCATAGACCTCGGGGGGAACATACTGACACTTGGCTCAAAGCCCGGCGGTAAGCCCTTTAACGTAGCAATAAAGGCCCCCTTTACGGATACGTCCTCATATTATATGGGGAGGGAGCTGCCCGAAGACAGCATAGCCGCCTCGGTGGAGATAACGGACAGATCCGTAGTGACCTCCGGCATATATGAAAGATACAGGCTTGTCGACGGAGTAATGTATCACCACATCCTTGATCCCCGTACCGGGTTCCCCGTGGATAATACTCTTGCCTCGGCGACCGTCATATCGGACACCTCCCTTGAGGGCGACTGTCTCAGTACGGTCTGCCTCCTTCTCGGCAGAAAGCAGGCTGAGGCTCTTATAAAAGCCCGCCCCCGGCTTCAGGCTATCCTTATCGAAAAGGACGGTACGGTTACAAGGGTGAACTCACTATAGACCGGGGATTATCTTCTTCGGACATTTCTGGGAACAAGCCCCGCAGCTTACACATTTATCCTGATCTATATGCGCCAGGAAATCCTTCACCTCGATCGCTTCCTCAGGACAGTTTTTTGCACAGATCCCGCAGCCGATACAGCCCGTACTGCATTTCTTCATTACCTGAGGACCCTTATCCTTAGATGAGCAGGCGACCGCGTAGCCGGCAGCATAAGGAACAAGCTCTATGAGATGCTTTGGGCAAATGGCTATGCACTGCCCGCAGGAGGTGCATTTTTCCTTATCTACCTTAGCTATACCGTCTACGATATGTATCGCGTCAAACTTGCAGACGGAAACGCAGCTGCCAAAGCCCGTACAGCCGTATTCGCAGGATTTGGGCCCGCCTGAGGGCACAAATGAAGCCATCCTGCAGTCCTTCACTCCCGAATACAGGTATTGGTCGACAGTATGCTCACAGGTCCCGTTGCATTTTACAAAGGCTACCAGCTTCTCCGTTGCCTCCGCGGAAACCCCCATGATCTCCGATACCTTTTCCGCAACAGCCGCTCCTCCCACGGGACACCCGTTGACCGGAGCCTCTCCCTTTACTATCGCTGCCGCCAGCCCCGAACAGCCCGGAAAGCCGCAGCCTCCGCAGTTATTTCCCGGAAGTGCCTCCTCTACCGCCGCCTCTCTCGCATCCGTCTCAACCTTGAAGATATTCCCGAAAATACTTAAGAATATACCGATAAGTATGCCGACACCGCCAACTATGCCCGTGGCGGTAGCAATTCCCAAAATACTCATAATCTCCACCTTTTTCTATTTCAGTCCGGAAAAACCAAAAAACGCAATAGCCATAAGCCCTGCCGTAACAAGCACTATGGGCATTCCCTGAAAGGGCTTTGGTATATCATTATATTCTATCTTCTCTCTTATGCCTGCCATTATCACGATCGCAACAAGGAATCCGACCGCAGTGGCAAAGCCGTTTACCACTCCCTCAATAATGTTATACGACCTTGTGACATTCAAAAGCACGACTCCCAGCACCGCACAGTTTGTGGTGATAAGGGGAAGGTAAACGCCAAGGGCCTGATACAGTCCCTTCATCTTTTTCTTAAGGAACATCTCCACGAACTGTACTAACGCCGCAATGACCAGAATAAAAACTATCGTCTGAAGGTACGTGATATTTAAGGGTACAAGTATGAATTTATAGATGATACCCGCCACAAATGAGGCAAGCGTTATTACAAAAACCACCGCCGAGCCCATTCCGGCAGCTGTTTTGACCCTTTTGCTGACTCCCAAAAAGGGACAGATCCCGAGGAACTGTGAAAGCACTACGTTATTTATAAAGGCGGAGCCGACCCCGATAGCTATAAGATTTCCCATGCCTATGCCTCCTCCTTTTCCGTATTATCCGCTTTTTCCTTATTATCCTGCACGGCCGGAGCCTCCTGCTTTGGCGTATCTTTTCCGCTGTCGCCCTTTTCCCCGTTTAAGGACCTTGTCCTTTCCATGCAGGCTGTATTCATACAGCCCTCACACAGGGCATCACAGTTTCCGCCCTTTCCGAGCGGCCTTCCCTTACCCATTCTTATCCTGTTAAGGATAGCCACAAACATCGCCAGCACGAAGAAGGCTCCCGGAGCCAGAATAAAGATAGTGAGCGGAACATAGGCCTCGGGGAATATCCTCACCTCAAAAAGCTTTCCGCTGCCCAGAAGCTCCCTGACACAGCCGATAAGAGTAAGGGCTATGGTAAAGCCAAGCCCCATCCCTATCCCGTCGAACATAGAGGCCACTACTCCGTTTTTTGAAGCAAACGCCTCTGCACGTCCGAGGATGATACAGTTAACGACGATCAGCGGGATATATATCCCTAACGCCGCATATAACGACGGGATATAGGCCTGAAGCAGCATCTCAACTATGGTCACAAAGGAAGCTATGACCACGATAAACGCGGGAATACGCACACTGTCCGGAATAAGCTTCCTCAGCACTGAGATAAAAACATTGGACAGGACAAGCACGGCCGTGGTCGTAAGTCCCATTCCGAGGCCGTTTACCGCGGAGGTCGTTACGGCAAGTGTGGGGCACATCCCGAGCATCAGCACGAAGGTCGGGTTTTCCGTGATCAGACCGTTTATAAGAGGCTTTATATTCTTATTCATCCGCTGCACCTCCCTCACTCATTGCTCCAAACCATACAAGCCCCGCATTCACGGCATTCACCATTGCATTGGTCGTTATGGTGGCGCCTGAAAGGGCATCTATCTCATAATCCATGGCCGCACCCGATTTGGTATAGGAAAACCTGGATACCTTTCTGTTCCTGAACTGATCCTTAAACTCCGGGGTATCAGCCTTCATTCCAAGGCCTGCGGTCTCGCTTATGGAAAGGATCTCGATACCGTTCAGGGTCCCGTCGTTCAATATACCCATTGAAATATCTATTTCGCCGCCGTATCCCTCCATAGTCCTCACATTAAGTACATAACCCAGGGTGTTTCCGGAGCCGTCCTTTGCATAAAAGGCCTCAGTCACTGCCTCCTGTGTAAAGCCCTCTTCAGCAAGGAGCTTTTCCATAGAAGCCCTGCCTTCTTCGGTATTGAGCTCCTCAACAGGTTCAAAGGTCTCGGCGCTCTCAAATACGCTCTTTGCCGCGTTCTGCCTGGCAAGCTCCTCCTGTGCCGCTATAGGCTCCTTTGTAAGCTCAAAAATAAATCCCAGCAGCACTCCGGAAACAAGAGTTATTACCGCAAGCGTAACGATCGCTCTTATATTCTCCTTCATCATTCTCCTCCTTTTCCAAAGCATTTCGGAACGGTCACAAGCTCAATGAGCGGAACAAGGAGATTGCTTATGATGATGGCAAAGCTGACTCCCTCCGCCGAGCTGGAAAAGATCCTGAATATGCCCGTCAGGACTCCGAGAATGATCCCGTATATATATCTTCCTCTTGAGGTGATGGGACTGGTGACGTAATCGGTCGCCATAAAGAAGGCTCCTAGCATGAGCCCGCCTCCGCAGAGCTCCGCGATCAGATACCCGGGATCCCATCCTCTTCTCGAAAACAGGCCGATGAAGATCAAAAAGGTCACGATATAGGTAAAGGGTATCCTGACATCAATGACCCCCGTAACTATGAGCAGCACAGCACCTAACATAAGAGCGATCACGCTGGTCTCGCCTATGGTGCCGGGTATCCTTCCTATTATCATATCTATAAGGCTCACGTTGTTCCCCTGTCTTATAAGCATAAGGGGGGTTGCCGAGCTTACCCCGTCATAAACGAAATCCGTCATATGAGCAGCAAAGCAGATCATCAGAAAGCATCTGCCGGCAAGGGCAGGATTCATAAAGTTCTGTCCCAGGCCTCCGAACAGCTCCTTGGCAATGAGGATGGCAAATACGGAACCGATCACAGCCATCCACCAGGGAAGATTGGAAGGAAGGTTAAGCGCTAAAAGCAGTCCCGTGACCGCCGCACTAAGATCAGAGATCGTGACCGCCTTCTTCATCCCCTTTGTATACAAAAACTCGGTAAGCACACAGGTCCCTACACATATGAGTATCAGGACAAGCGCACCTGCTCCAAAATTCCAGATCCCGAACCCGGCAGCAGGAAGGAGCGACGCAATGACGAGCAGCATGATCTTCTGCGTCGACATATTGCTCCTTATATGCGGGTTCGAGGAAACATGTTTAAGTTCATTCAATTTCAGCACCTCATTTTTTTCTGTGGCTTAAAGCTATCTTTCTCATGGACTTGATGCTCTGCGTAAGCTGTCTTTTTGCCGGACAGACATAGCTGCAGCAGCCGCATTCACAGCATTCCAGACCGTTATATTTCAAGAACCTCTCTTCATCATTGTGCTCGGCAAAATCAGCAAGCTTTGAAGGCAGTACCCTGCCGGGGCAGACCTCAGCGCATCTGCCGCAGTTTATACAATGCGTAGGCTTGGAATCAGCGACCTCATCCTTTGACAGGCAAAGCAGCGCCGAGCTTGTCTTTGTGGTGGGAACGGAAAGATCAAACAGGGCAAAGCCCATCATAGGCCCTCCTGATATGATCTTGGCCGGCTCCTTCTTAAAGCCTCCCGCCTCCCTAAGAAGCTCTTCATAGCTCATACCGCAGGGGACAAGATAGTTCTGTGGAAACCTGACCGCATCTCCCGTCACGGTGATCACCCTTCTTATAAGCGGGCGCCCCTCTATAACGGCATTGTATATGGCGCATACGGTATCCACATTATTGACTATGCAGCCCGCATCGGCCGGAAGCATAGAAGCATTGATGGCCCTTTTGGTGGCCGCGTAGATAAGCTGTCTTTCGGAGCCCTGAGGATACTTGGTCTTTAATTCCTTTACCGTGATCCGCGCCTCGTCTATGGTAAGCTCTTTAAGCTTTTTTATGCAGTCAGGCTTGTTATCCTCGACCGCCAGTATCCCCTCAGCGTGATCATACAGGGCAAGCATGATCTTTAAGCCGTTCACCAGCTTTTCAGAATCCTCGAGCATCCTTCTGTAATCGCTTGTCAGATAGGGTTCGCACTCCGCGCAGTTTACGATAACGTAGTATATCTTATCGGGATTTTTGGGTGACAGCTTGACATGGGTAGGAAACCCTGCTCCCCCCATTCCGACGATCCCGGCCTCCTTTATTATATTGATCACCTCGCCCCTGGTCATGTCCGCAATAGGGCGAACGGGTATGCGCGGTGCTTCTTCATACAGACCGTCGTTTTCGAGAATAATGGAATTTACCATGTCGCCGGTCAGGGTCCTGCGCTTTTCAATACCCTTTATCGTGCCGGAAACAGACGCGTAGACCGGAGCGGAAACATAGCCGTCCGCCTCTGCTATCTTCTGCCCCATAAGCACCCTGTCGCCTTTTTTTACAATGGGTACGGCAGGCTTTCCGATATGCTGCGATAAGGGATATACCATCTCGCCTTCCGGAAAGACCTCCTGTATCGGCTTATCCTTTGACATGGCCTTACCGTCAAAAGGATGAATGCCTCCCCTGAATGTAAACGCCATATAAAAACCTCCTTGTAATTACTTTTACTTAAGTTCTTTTTCCTTAAGTTCCTTTTCCTTAAGCTCCTTTTCAAAGCTCACGTACGACTTTATCTTCGGGTAGGCCCTTAATATCCTGCTCTCAAGAAATTTGAGCTTTGCATGGGACCAGGATTCCTCAAATTTTGCCGAGGACCTGCCTAACCTCTCAACAAGCTCGGTCATGGACTCCTTTATGCCTAACACCTTCCGCTGATCCGCCCAGACAGCCTGCATTATCTCAAGCCGTTTTGAATATCTCCGCAGATAATCCGTTTCTATAAGATTTTGCCTTACACGCTTTACTCTTGAGAGGATCTCCTCGCTTGTGGAATAGAGCCTGGAGCTCTTTAACATGCCTCCCACCTCATCAAGCAAAAGCTCCAGTCTTTTTATCTGCTTGCTGATATCGGCTGCCGCTATCGTTGCGAGAGTAAAGTCAATCAGATACATGACGAAGATCACCGTATATATAGCCTCTCCGGTACGTCTTGAATAAAGACCGGTAAACCATTCAAAGAACGGGATCAGCACCGTAAACAGAAGCTCTGCGCAGATCCCCCAAAGCAGTGAGGCCTCAAGGCAGATCCTGCCCTTGTAATTGAATTTTTTGTCTGAATAGTCCCACCAGCTGGTATGAAATACTGCCTCCATAACGATGAAGGTAATGTACTCAAGCACTGTTGCAAAGACTACGCCCCCCAGAAAAAGCGCCAGATAATTCCCTCTGAAGGGCTTTAACATAATATAGGCTCCTGCGACGGCTACCCCGTAGATAGTACAGAGCGGTCCCATCACATAGCCTCTGTTGGTAAGCCTTCTTTCGGACACGGAAACATAACAGCTTTCCCAGACCCAGCCCAGAAAGCTGAATACAATGAGAAGCCCGACGATATAATATAATGAAACTCCCAGAACGGAAATATCCCAGATATCCATATATAAGCCCGTAGCCCGCTCGCTTCTGCTGTCAGGCATTCTGAGCCGCCGTGATCGTATGAGCGTCTGTCAAAAGCCCTCAGGCTTTAAGTGAATGTATGATATAATGACCTGACAGATCCTGCAGATCCCACAGCGGGTATAAATTAGATTATAACCCAAATTTGAAAATAGTAACAGTATAATTTATTGTTAAACGACGATGTATATGATATGTTAACTTAATGACCTGTGAATGACAGCTCTTGCCGGGTCCCGCAATACCTGTACCTGAGGAGAACACAATGAAGATAATAAGATCAGAAGTGAGTATCACAGAACCTGCTTTCGGAAGGGAAATAAGCCTTTTTGAGGAGCCCGAAAAGCTTCTGTTGCTTGATATCGAGACGACCGGGCTCTCCCGTGAACGATCCGCGATATATCTTATCGGTTTCGGTCATCTGTCGGGAAACAATATAAAGACGGTTCAGTTTTTTGCAGAGCATCCGGCTGAGGAGCCTGTGATCCTTAGGGAAGGGCTCTCCTTCGCAAAAAGCTTTGATATCCTGCTCCATTATAACGGAAAGCATTTTGACCTTCCCTTTCTGGAATATAAAGCCCTTAAATACGGAACAGACTACCCTCTGAAGAAGCTTCGGGAGTTTGATATCTATGCCGCGATAAGACCTTTAAAGAAGCTTCTCGGCCTGACCTCATTAAGGCAGCGTGAGGTAGAAGGATTTCTTAACGCTGCAGGCGATGATCCATATACCGGACGAGAGCTTATAAGGGTATACCACGATTATGTAAAGGCTCCCTCGGATGAACTGCTTTCCCCTCTTCTTTATCATAACAGAGAGGATATACTGGGCATGCTGAACATCCTTCCGATGCTTAGATACAGGGAGATCCTTTCCATGACACCCGGATACCTGGGACACAGGATAAATTCCTATCCGGGATTTGACGGGTCACAAAAGGAGGAGCTTATAATAGAGCTTTCCCATTCCTTAAGGCTGCCGGCAGATTTCCGTTCCCTAAACGGCAGTGTATTTATATCCTTTGAGGAAAACAGGGTGCTGATACGGGTTCCTTCAGTACAGCTGACCCTTAAGCATTTCTATGACAACTTCAGGGACTATTACTATCTGCCGTTTGAGGATACCTGCATCCATAAAAGTGCTGCCGCAGGAGTAGATAAAGAATACCGGGAACCGGCCCGCAGGGAGACCTGCTACACAAAGGCCTCCGGTCTGTTTGTCCCGGGCTGTAAGACCCCGGGCTTTACCCTGTTCAGGCCGGAGTATGACTCGATGGATGAGTATATCTCTTTATCCGAGCTCAACAAAAAAGAAGCGCTGCTTTCTTACGGCACAGCGCTTCTTAAAGAACTCATCGATAAAAGGACCTGAAAACCTTCCCGGCCATACTGCAGATCAGACCGGCTTCTGGTAATAGAAGGAATTTCTCCTTTCAAAGCCATACTGCTTGTGATTGACTATCTGCTCGGTGCTGCCTATAAAGAAGAAGCCTCCGGGCATAAGAGAGTTGTAGAACTTCCTGTAGATACCCTCCTTTGCCTCATCGGTAAAGTATATGAGCACATTTCTGCAGACTATAAAATGACATCCTGTAATATAGGGATCCTTAAGGAGATTATGCTCCTTAAATTCGACCCTTGACTTGATATCATTGGATATCTGATAGGAAGGCCCCACCTTGGTAAAATACTTTTCCTTAAGATCCTTCGGGACCCCGGCGATACTCTTTGCGGCATACAGCCCCGTCTTTGCCTGAGCCATCACCTGCTTGTCCAGATCGGTGGCAATGATCTTTATCTTGTTCAGGGGGATATGTCTCGACAGAGCCATAACCAGCGAATAAGGCTCATCTCCGGTAGAGCACGCCGCGCTCCACACCTTGAGATTAGTTCCAAAACGTTTGATAAGCTCAGGGATATATTCCTTATCCATAAGCTCCCACTGATCAGTATTCCTGTAGAATTCTGACACATTGATCGTTAAATAGTTGACAAACTCTTCAAAGAGTGCCTTGTCAGTCTTAAGCTCCGCGACAAAAGCATCATAGCCCTTACACTTATGCTTGGTAATGAGCGTATCTATACGCCTCTTCATCTGCTTTTCCTTATAAGCAGTCAGATCGATACTTGTCAGCTTAAACACCTGACTCATAAAGCTCTCATAATCGTTAGCCATTTAAAATACCTCTTTTTTATATTTTTTCCGGCCTGCCTTTACAGACCATATTATTTTCTTCCTGACCGCGCCGGTCTGCCCGCGGACCGTACGCTAACCTTTCTCCGGTGTGCCGCTGACGCCCGGCCCCAACCGTATGCAGCTCCTTAACTATAGAGTGGCAAGCACGAAATGATCCGGCTTGCCCTCTTTAAGTACTGTTATATGTTTATGAACTGTTTTGAATGTCTGACTTTCCCGCGAAAGCCTCTGAACCCGAAGCCCCATATCCGTTTATAAACGGCTTATCAGTCCTCTGCAGCCTCAGAAGGAGCAGCTTCCTCTGCAGCAGCCTCTGCCTCTGCCTTTGCCTTCTCCTCGGCCTCCATTTCAGCCTTGCTCTTTGCGATCTCGGCCTCTATATCCACGGAAGCAAAATCCTCATCGTCATCCTTTGAGATGACAGCCTCCTTATTTTCCCTCTGCTTCTCCTCAGCGGGGATCAGAGCCTTGATGCTCAAGCTGATCTTCTTTTCATCAGGCTTGAGATCCACAACCTTGGCGGTAACCTCATCACCGGTCTTCAGGACATCTGAAGGCTTGTTGATATGCTCTCTCGCTATCTGCGAAACATGAAGCAGTGCGTCGATCCCGGGCTCAAGCTCCACAAAAGCGCCGAAGTCAGTCATTCTGGCCACCTTACCCGTAACAACGGTACCGATGGCATATTTATCCTCAACCCCGTCCCAGGGATTGGTGCCTTCAAATTTAAGGCTTAAAGCTATCTTGTTCTCATTTATCTCCTTGATGAGTACCCTGAGCTCCTGTCCCGGCTTAAAGGCCTTTTTCGGATTCTCGACCCTGCCCCATGAGATCTCGGAAATATGAAGAAGCCCGTCTGAGCCGCCAAGATCTACGAATACACCGAAATCAGTAACATTCTTTACTACGCCGTCCACGATATCACCCTCATGGATACGCTCAAGGAGCTCCTTCTGCCTTTTTTCCTTCTCAGCTAACAGAAGCTGCTTCCTGTCACCTATGATCCTTCTTCTCTTGGGGATGAACTCAGTAATGACAAACTCTATTTCCTTATCCAGATACTTGGTAAGATCCTTCTCGTAGGAATCAGACACGAGACTTGCGGGGATAAACACCCTTGACTCATCGATCACAACGCTGAGCCCGCCGTTCAGCACCTCGGCCACCTTTGCCTTTAAGGGCGTCTTGTTATTGAACGCCTCTTCAAGCTTCTTGTTGCCCTTGTCCTGAGCCAGTCTCTTATATGTAAGAAGCACCTGCCCTTCGCCATCATTCACCTTAAGAACCTTTGCCTCAAGAGTATCTCCCACGCTGACACATGTAGTAAGATCAAGTCCCGGAATGTTAGAGTATTCGGACCTCGGTATAACGCCTTCGGACTTGTATCCGAAGCTTAATATGATCTCATCCGGCTTGACTTCGATAGCAGTGCCCTCTACAATCTCACCGCTGTGAATTGTTTTAACATTACTCTGTTCAAACATCTCTCCAAAAGTTAGTTCTGACATAGTTTAAAATCTCCTCAATGATATAATTTGGGGTAGATGCTCCGGCCGTTACACCCAACCTACTTACCAGAGAAAAATCCTTTTCCTTTAGGTCCTTAGCAGTCTGAATAAAATAAGTATTATTACATTCACTACTACATATCTCAAATAGCTTTTGTGTGTTAGAGCTCTTGGCACCGCCTACAACCAGCATGGCATCCACCTGCTTTGCTAACTCAGCCGCTTCATTCTGCCTAAGCTCGGTTGCATTACATATCGTATTTACAGCATTTATATCATAACAATATTTGCGGAAATTTTCAACTAAATCTTGAAATTTGTTTAAATTAAAAGTTGTCTGGGATACAACGCACACCGGAACATCCCTGAAACCCGCAAGTTTTCGGGCATCCCCGTCATTTTCCACGATGACCGGAGTGCTCCTGCACCACCCGGTTATGCCCTCTACCTCAGGGTGTCCGGGGTTGCCTGTGATGACGATCTGCTTACCCTTTCCGCTTTCCTCAGCCACGATATCATGTATACGCTTTACGAAGGGGCAGGTGGCGTCCGACAACTCAAGCCCGTTTTCCTCAATGATATCATAGATCTCTTTTTTTGCCCCGTGAGATCTTATGATCACCTTTTTTTTAGTATTGCTGCCGGGGTCCTGCTTTAAGGCGCGAAGCTCCTCCTCGCTTCTGATTATCTTCACGCCCTTTTCCTCAAGCTCCCTTATCACCTCGTCATTATGTATGACAGGGCCGAAGGTATATATCTCCCCGCCCTTTTCAAGCTCCTCATATACCCGGCTTACGGCCCTTTTCACTCCGAAGCAGAAGCCTGCATGCTCTGTGACCCTTATTTCCATAGGCCGGTTTTCTCCCTGATGATCTCCGTTATCCTCTCCGTCGTCTCGTCTATGGAAAGAGCTGAGGAATCGATAAGGATCGCATCATCGGCTCTCTTAAGCGGGGATATCTCTCTTGTCATATCCCTGTGATCCCGTTCGATTATATCCCGCTCAAGCTCCCCTATATCCGGTGTCTCTCCCCTTTCAACAAGCTCCTTAAAACGCCTCTCTGCCCTGACGTGGGCATCCGCCGTAAGGTAGAGCTTGACCTGTGCATCCGGCAGCACTACGGTTCCGATATCTCTCCCGTCCATTACGACATCCTTTTCCCGGGCAAGCTTTTTCTGAAGAGCGGTAAGCTTTTCTCTTACCCTTCCGTTGGCCGAGCTTACAGAGGCCATTTTTCCGACCTCCTCCGTCCTTATCAGAGAGCTTACGTCCTCGCCGTTTAGCAGGACCTTCTGAACGCCTTCCTCATGATCAATAGTTATGTCAACCGATTCGCAGGCTTCCTCGATCCCCGGCGTATCGGAGGGATCGATTCCCTGTCTTAAAAGATACAGGGCCATAGCCCTGTACATCGCTCCGGTATCCACATATATACAGCCAAGAGCCCTGGCGGTATTTTTTGCGACCGTGCTCTTCCCCGCGCCCGCCGGCCCGTCTATCGCTATGTTTACGCTCATTTCATCCTCCATCTGTACCGATCCCCTCTGCAGACCGCAGTCTTTGGCGCGAATCTCAATCCGCGCCGGTCCGGTCTGCTTTTCCGGATCGGGTCATTTCCTCACTGTACCGGGCCGCCAAACATACCTTCCGCCGCAGAGCTTCCGGCCAACGCTCCCGTAGACCAGGCGATCTGCAGGTTAAAGCCTCCCGTATAAGCATCCGTGTCTATCATTTCACCTGCCAGGTACAGCCCCTTTATCTTTTTAACCCTCATTGTCGAAGGGTCTATTTCCTTTACCGAGACCCCGCCTCTGGTTATTACAGCCTCGTCAAAGCCTCTGTTTCCCGTAACCGTAAAGGTAAGAGCCTTAAGTGTCTTAAGGAGTCCCTTCCTTTCGTCCTTTGTCACGGAATTGACCTCCTTTTCCGGGTCGATCCCCGAAAGCCTTACCACTGTCGGTATGAGCTTTGCGGGAAGCAGCCCTCCCAGGGAATTTTTGAACCTTTTGTTCGTATTCACGGAAAAATCCCTTAACAGCCTGTCATCAAGCTGCTTTTCCGACAAGGCGGGCTTAAGATCGATGACGGCCCTTACGCCCTGGGCGTAATCTGCCTCCTTAATATGACAGCTGCCGCTTAAGGCAAGGGGTCCGCTCAATCCGAAATGCGTAAATAAAAGCTCTCCGAAGCCTTCATATTTTTTTACGTCAGCCGTAAATAGCATAAGGGAAACATTTTTTAGCGACAGCCCCTGAAGCTCTCCGATATATGGCTCCGAAACAACTAAAGGCACCAGCGAGGGCTCCATTTTCTCCATCCTGATACCAGTATCCCGAAGCAGCCTTTCCCCGTCGCCGTCCGAACCGGTAAGGCTGTAGGATCTCCCTCCCGTACAGAGGATCACCGCGTCTGACCTTATTTCACTCCCGTCCGAAAGCTTTACTCCGAGGACCCTTCCGTCCTCAAGGATGAGCTTCATGACCTTTTTGTTCAGCATCACCCTTACGGACAGTCTATCAAGCTCCTTTTCGAGAGCCCTGATAACGTCTGAGGAATGATCGGATACGGGAAAGACCCTGTTTCCCCTTTCCGTTTTATGCTTAAGGCCAAGCTCATCAAAAAAGCTCCTTACAGCCTCACTGTCAAAGCCGTAAAATGCCCCGTACAGAAACTTTTTATTTGTAATGACATTATCGAGAAGGGTTTCGGTATCACAGGCATTTGTAAAATTGCATCTTCCCTTTCCCGTTATAAAGAGCTTCTTCCCGAGCTTTTCGTTTTTTTCGATCAGGCAGACCCTTTTACCGCTTCTGGCGCTCATTATCGCGGCCATCATGCCGGCCGGTCCGCCCCCGGTCACCAGAATATCCGTCTTTTCCATACCTTCACAACAGGCTCACTGGTTTTTGGTGAAGCTCTCGATTATCTCCGTAAGCAGCTGCACCGCTTCATCCCTTGACAGATCAAATTCCCCGCTGGTAGCCATACAGGCCATTCCGTGAATGAAGATGAAAATCTTCATGAACAGAAGCTGTGCCCTGTCCATCCTGAGATTGTGCACCCTTTTGAGCTCCTTTATGACAAATCCGTTTTCCTTGCCGTTAATAAGGTCATACATGGTATTATCCTCATCGTGAGGAGACAGGAACAGGAGCTTGAAAAGGTTAAGCTCCTCCTTCGCAAAGCCTATATAGCAAAGTCCCAGGTCCACAAAGGGTACGGCGCTCTCCTTTTTATGATTAAGGCAGTAATTGTCATAATAATCCCTGGACAGATTGAAAAGATCCGCTCGTAACGACTCCATGTTTTCATATACCCTGAAAATGGGCTGAGTTGAGCAGCCGATATGAGAAGCCAGCTTCCTTGCCGTTACGCTCTCTATACCCTGTTCCCTCAGCAGCTCAAAAGCCCCCTTTAGGATGACCTGCTTTGTAACCTGTTCCTTTCTAGCCATAGCACACCTCTTCCGTCACTAAAAGTCCCGTACACGCCTTATACCAGCCGCCTGCCGTATTTATTTTACGAAGTTTTACTGTCCTTTGATCTGTAAACGGCTGCAAGCTTTATTATAACATATGTTATGCAAATTTAAACAGGAAATTAAAGCTTGGGGTCAAACAGCTGCTTTTCCCCTGATGAAAAGGTGACAAGCATGATCCCGCCGCACAAGGGCTTAACCTCTGTGATCCTGATATCGTTCTGCATTTCCCCGGCATAACAAATATCATCCAAAATATACATTACCTTCACCTCATTTCATGGGAGGAATTTTCTCAAAAATATTAAAATTGCAGCTGCCCGGTCATCCCGGGCAGCTGCAAAACTGCGTTGATCTGCCTGCAGATCATTTCACTTTATTTTATCCCTGCTTATACAGGATATGCTCCGTTCTCGGTGTCGGCCTTTGAAGCATCCATCTTGGTCTGCTGAGCTTCACGATACTTGAAGAAATCCGTCGCGACCTGAGGGAAGAGCGCATAGGAAAGCACATCCTCATCCTGCTGCTTATACTGCTTCATCTCACCCTCAAGCGTTGAAAGCTCGTTGGGGATAAGGTCAGCCGGCCTGCAGGTGATCCTCTTCTCGCCGGGGATGACCTTGTCGATGACCTCCTGGTTCATAGGCTTTACGGTCTGCCCGTATTCTCCCCTGAGAACCGCCTTTGTCTCCTTTGTAGCCATCTTGTAGCGCTCGCCCATCAGTACGTTGAACACAGCCTGGGTACCGACGATCTGCGAGGAAGGAGTAACAAGAGGAGGCTGTCCCAGATCCTCACGGACCTTCGGGATCTCCTTGAGAACATCTTCATACTTATCCTCCGCGTTCTGCTCCTTGAGCTGCGATACCATGTTGGAAAGCATTCCGCCGGGAACCTGATACAGCAGCGTCTTGATATTAACGCCAAGGACCTTTGTGCTCATGAGGCCGCTCTCAAGGCATTCCTCTCTGTAGGGCCTGAAGTAATCCGCGATCTCCGCAAGAAGGTTCTGGTCAAAGCCTGTATCATAGGGAGTGCCCTTGAAGGTCTCCACCATGACCTCGGTAGCAGGCTGAGACGTGCCGAGGGCGAAGGGCGAAATAGCCGTATCGATAACGTCTACCCCGGCTTCCACTGCCTTCAGACAGGTCATTGAGGCAAGCCCCGCGGTATAATGCGTATGCAGCTGGATGGGAAGCTTTGTTGACTTCTTCATGGCCGTAATAAGCTCCTGGGCCGTATAAGGAAGAAGAAGACCCGCCATATCCTTTATGCAGATGGAATCCGCTCCCATCTCCTCTATCCTCTTTGCGATATTCATCCAGTAATCAAGGGTATAGGCATCGCCCAGCGTATATGAAAGAGCGACCTGCGCATGTCCCTTTCCGGACTGCTTCTTCTCCTTGATCGTCGCGTCGACCGCGGCCTGAAGGTTACGAAGATCGTTAAGGCAGTCAAATATCCTTATTATATCGATACCGTTTGCTATGGACTTCTGAACAAAGTACTCCACGACATCGTCTGCATAGGGACGATAACCCAGGATATTCTGTCCTCTGAAAAGCATCTGGAGCTTGGTGTTCTTAACTCCTGCCCTTATCTTACGAAGCCTGTCCCAGGGATCCTCCTTTAAGAACCTTAAGGATGCATCAAAGGTGGCTCCTCCCCAGACCTCAAGGGAGTGATATCCTACCTTGTCGAGCTTGTCAAGGATGGGGAGCATCTTCTCGGTAGGCATTCTCGTGGCGATCAGTGACTGATGAGCGTCACGGAGTATAGTTTCTGTTATTTTAATAGGTTTTTTTGCAGCATCTGCCATTTTATTACCTCCACAATTTATATATGTCAAGTAAACGCACCGGTCGTCAGACCCCGCCAAGCCGCCACAAACTAAAGTCTGTGCTTAAGCGCGAGATCCGAAAACGGATCTGCGCAGTTCAGAAAACCCCGAATATGGCCATAAAGGTACCTGCCGCAACCGCTGTTCCGATTACACCGGCAACATTAGGTCCCATGGCATGCATAAGCAGGAAATTCGTAGGATCAGCCTCCGCTCCCACCTTCTGGGAGACCCTGGCCGCCATGGGAACGGCGGAAACTCCGGCAGAGCCTATGAGCGGGTTTACCTTGCCGTGTGTAGCGACGCACATGATCTTTCCGAATAAAACACCGGCCGCGGTCCCGAAGGCGAAAGCAATGAGACCAAGCACCACTATCTTTAAGGTATCCAGGTTAAGGAAAGCCTCTGCACTGGTGGTCGCGCCTACCGATGTGCCGAGAATGATAACGACTATATACATAAGAGCATTGCTCGCCGTCTCGGTAAGCTGCCTTACTACTCCTGACTCCCTGAAAAGATTACCAAGCATCAGCATACCTACAAGAGGCGCTGTTGTGGGGAGGATAAGGCAGACCACTATGGTTACTATAATAGGAAAAAGTATCTTTTCTAGCTTCGATACCGGGCGAAGCTGCTCCATCTTTATCTTTCGCTCATTTTCTGTCGTAAGCAGCTTCATGATAGGCGGCTGAATTATCGGAACAAGCGACATATATGAATAAGCCGCCACGGCTATAGGTCCAAGCAGAGCCGTCTGTCCAAGCTTACCGGCAAGGAAGATCGAGGTAGGTCCGTCAGCTCCTCCGATAATGGAGACAGCTGCCGCAGCCTTGTCGTTAAAGCCCAGGGCTATGGCACCGAAATAGGCCGCAAAGATACCGAACTGTGCCGCCGCGCCCAGAAGAAAGCTCTTGGGATTCGCAATCAGCGGACCAAAGTCGGTCATGGCTCCGACTCCCATAAAGATAAGCGAGGGAAGGATAGCCCATTCATCCATCAGGTAAAAGTAATGGAGAAGACCTCCCACGCCGTTGGTCGATTCTTCTATCGTCATCATGATATCCGGATAGATATTTACGAGAAGCATACCAAAGGAGATCGGAAGAAGCAACAAGGGCTCATATTCTTTTGCGATTGCTAAATACAGGAAAATACACGCGACAAATATCATAATGAAATTTCCGACCGTCAGGTCGAAAAATGCCGTCTGGTGTATGAGATTTCCTAAAGTCTCACCAATGTATGACATTATATAAAACCTCCTGAAAAGTCGATTAATTCATGGTTGCCAAAACCGCGCCCGCTTCGATCGCGTCTCCTACCGCCACCTCAATGCTCGCTACAGTTCCGTCCTGAGGAGCTACTACAGGGATCTCCATCTTCATGGCCTCGATTATTACAACAGCCGCGCCCTTCTTAACGGCAGTCCCCGCAGGAGCCTCGATCTTGAATACCTTTCCCGCAGCGCCCGCAGTGATCTTTATACTTCCTGCCCCGGCAGAGCTCTTATGAGCTGCCGCAGCCTTCGGAGCCGCGGCGGGTGCAGCCTTCGGAGCCGCCTTGGGTGCAGCCGAAGCACTTCCCGAGCCCTCTTCAACAGTTACATCGTATACGTTTCCATTAACGGTAATTGTATAATTTTTCATCATCAAATCCTCCTGAAATAATAGTTTAGGTCGTTTATCTTCTTCTAATGCTTCTTACAACATATCCGTCAGGGCTTTCAGCGCCCTCGTATGCAGCTATAGCCGCCGAAATAACTGCTATAAGCTCTGTATCATCGGCTTCCTCAATAACCTCGGCAGGAGCTTCGGTAACAGCTGCCTTTTCCACAGCCTCCGTCCTCTCCTGAGGCTCCTCCTTTGCAAAGGCGGCCTGTATCCTCGGTATAAAGTTAAAGCAGGAAATAACGATCATGATAATGATCAGTACCACGAATACGGTACCCATACCCATAAGAGTGTTGAGCCCGGCCTTCTGCATCTTCTGACCGAAGGTATAATCAACATTTAAGGCCGCACTCTCAACTGTATGATTGAGATCGTCCTTGATGGTAAGCTCCACCACTCCCGTGCCTCTTTCACACACGACAGCTGTGGTGACAACGAAGCCGTCGCCCTTGGAATTGTACCTTGCGTCGGTTTCTCCCATTTTCTTGTAGGCGCCGATCTCCTCAATGCCCCTTGTCCAGGAATCGAAGCCGGATACCATTCCGTTTCCGTCAACCTTCATTCTCATGGCATTTTCAAACACATATTCCAGATATTCCGCACCCATATCCGTAAGCTGCTTGGACTGCTCGGCATCGAGGGGAACGAAGGCACCCTCGATTATTGAAGCGGACATATTCTGAAGTACCGTTTTCGTATCAGGATCGACCGGCTTTTCCGGAGCGCACGCCGGCAGACAAAAGAGGCATGCGATAAAACATAATAATAAGCTTAATTTCTTCATATTACGTATCCACCATACCTTTCCTATACTGTTCCGTGCTTCTTATCGGGGCGTCCCTCTCTCTTGGTGCTAAGCATGTCAAAGGCACCGATCAGATACTTTCTGGTTGAAGGCGCATCAATGACTGTGTCCACATATCCTCTTGCAGCCGCGGAATCGATACTGTTCTGAAGCTTCTCGTATTCGGAAGCCTTCTCCTTTAATACCTCGGGCTTTTCGCCCGCGTACATTACCTTTGCGGCAAGGGAGGCATCCATCATCCCTATCACCGCATCCTTCCAGGCAAAGGTCATGTCCGCGCCCAGAGCCTTTGAGTTCATTGCAACATAAGCGCTTCCGTAAGCCTTTCCCGTGATAAGATTTATCTTTGCGACATCCGCGTTGGCAAGGGCATAGATGAGCTTTGCCACCGCGATGGAGATCTTCCTCTCGGAAGCCACCGTGGCCTCATAGCCCTCCGTATTGGTAACGGTCAGCACCGGGATATCAAAAGCATTGCAGAAGTTGATGAAGTCGGCAGCCTTATAGCAGCCGTTTGCCGTAAGCACGGGATCAAACTTTTCTGATACCTTCCCGTTTTCATCAAAAACAGCAGTCCTGTTCGCAACAGCACCTACCGTAAGTCCGTCAAGCCTGATAAAGCCTACTGCCATTTCCTTTGCGGTATCAGCCTTTACCTCAAAGAAGGAATAATTGTCGGACAGGCGTGAAAGCAATGCCCCCGCATCCTCTTTGCAGCCCTCGATATCGGATACGAGCCGGTTTGCGTCATCCTCGGATTCCTCGCAGGCGTAGTCCATATTATTTGAGGGTATAAGACCGATAAGCTCACGTATCTTTTCATAGATCTGAGCTTCATCAGCCACTACGTCCACTACCCCCGTTTCCTTACTCTGAAAATCGGCGGAAGAGGTATCCTTTTTCGCCTCATAATTTCCGTCAAGAGCATTGGGAGAATTTACAAAGAGCCTGGCCTTTTTCTCCATGAACGTAAAGTCCGTAAGGGTGGGGAAAAGCGCAAGCCCCCCTCCGCAGTTACCGAAGATCGCGCTTATCTGGGGGATCACTCCCGAAGCGATGGCCTGCTCCCTGTAGATCTGTCCGAAAGCATTTAAGGCATCTGTTGCCTCCTGGAGCCTTAAGCCGCTTGAATCGATAAGACCTATGACAGGCGCGCCCGTCTTCATGGCCATCTCATAAAGCTCCACGATCTTCTTTGCGTGCATTTCACCAATTGATCCGCCTAACACCGATGAATCCTGACTATAAACGTAAACCAGTCGTCCGTCTATCTGTCCATAGCCTGTCACAACACCGTCTGCCGGGGCATCTTTTGGATTTAAGTTGAAATCGGTCGCTCTGGCCCTGACCATCGCACCGATCTCAACAAAACTGTTTTCATCGAGTAAAGAAGTGATTCTTGCACTCGCTTTGGAAGTGTTACTCATTTTGTTTCTGCCCTCCATGATTATTAATTCGCCAAAAAGCGATAAACACTAAATGCCTGCATTAATAAAATGCGCTATCGGCAATTATAACATATAAAGACCCATAAATACAGTATCTTTTTACTTAAATATCCACATAGACGGAAGCGGCTTCCTCCTCTGCCTCCTTCTTCATTTCCTCCACTCTTTCGGGAGTAGCCGAGGGAAGCTCGTCTATGGACTTGACGCCGAAGCTCCTTAAGAATTCCTCCGTGGTCCCGAAAAGCAACGGCCTTCCCGGGGCGGGAAGCCTTCCCAGCTCTTCTATGAGGCCGTATTCTATCAGCCTGTTTATGGCATGATCAGAGCTTACCCCTCTGATCTTTTCTATCTCAAGCCTTGTAACGGGCTGCTTATAGGCAACTATCGACAGTGTCTCAAGGGCCGCCTCCGAAAGCTCAAACTTTCTCGGTATCTTTGCGATCTTTATCAGATGCTCATACATGCTGACCTTGGAGCACATCTGCACGCTCTCGTTAAGCTCCATGAGGGTTATCCCTCTTGAGCTGTCCTTGTCATATTTGGTCTTAAGGCTTCTTGTAAGCCTTACGGTCTCATCCACATCCCTTCCCAGAACCTCCGCGAGCTTTTTATATTCAACGGAATTTCCCATGGAAAAAAGGACCGCCTCGATGACAGCCTCCGGGTGCTTTACCTTTACTGCCCTTTTCTTTTCCTCAAACGCTTCGGGCTCTGTATTGCCTTCCTCAGGAATGTTCACATCCTCGTTCATACTCTTCTCCCGTGTATAACCTTAAAGCACATGTGCAGGCCCCCTATGCCGCCGCTACATTTGAGGTTATCATTATATCATCAAAAAGCTTTTCCTGTGAGATGCGTATATCTCCCGTCTTCATAAGCTCAAGGATGACAAGGAAGGTAACGACCGTATCCATCCTTGAATGCTGGTTTTCAAGCAGCTCCCGGAAGCTGAAGAATTTATGCCGCCTGATGAATTCCGAAATTGCACTCATCCTCTCCTCAAGGTTCACCTCATCCTTTTCTATTTTCCCAAAGCCGCTCCTTACGGGATCTATCTTATCCGTCTGCCTCTTCATTATGGCCTTGAATATCCGGTTCAGCTTTTCAAGATCCATGTTTCCGATGAGCTGCTCGTAATCCACCGGTGCCTCGTATTCAAGCACCTCACCCGGGATAGTAGGCTTCTTGAACAGGGATTTAACGGCGTCGATCTGTCTGTCCTTAAGCTCATAGGACATATATTTGCAGAGCTTGTATTCTATCAGCCTCTCCACAAGCTCAGCCCTCGGATCCTCCTCTTCTCCCTCCTCATTTACCTCCTTCGGAAGGAGCATGCGGCATTTGATATCAAGAAGAGTAGCGGCCATCACGAGGAACTCGCTCATAAGCTCCATATCCTCCTTCTTTATCGCCGCTATATATTCCATATACTGCTCGGTGATCATGGCTATCGGGATATCATAGATATCGACCTTGTTTTTTTCTATAAGATGCAGAAGCAGATCCAGAGGGCCTTCAAAAACCTCCAGCTTTACACTCAGACTCATTTTTGTCCTCCCAGTGGTCAGGCACGAGCCGG
>DFEA01000071.1:22548-42851 GCA_002368575.1 Lachnospiraceae bacterium UBA3814
ATCTCCGCTCTGTTGTTTATCCTTAACGGGATCGTATGGGTCCCGAGCCCGCGGCTAAGGATCATAACAGAGCTTCCTTCCCGAAACAGCCCCGAATCATATTTCGGAAACAGCTTAAGCTGGGGGGAGACCACTCCGCCCAGAAAGGGCAGCCTTATGATACCTCCGTGGATATGCCCGGAAAGCACAAGATCCGCGCCCCACCCGGCATAGGCCGGAAACTGATCGGGAAAATGGGCTATAAGGACAGAATAGTACTCCCTGTCAGGCTCTCCGAACAGCTCCTTAAGGTAGCCCTCAGGAACAGGCAGCTCCTTAAGCTTTCTGTAATATTTATTCTCAAGGTCAAGCCCGTAAACCACTATCCCCGCATCCCTGATATATACTTTTTCGTTCTGCAGGATGTGCACCGACAGCTTTTCAAGCTCACCGGTATAATACAGCCATTGCTTTATCTGCGTCCCCGGAGGCCTCTTCAGCTTTTCCTCATGATTCCCGATGCCGTAATATACGGGATATCGTCTGCTCAAATGCTCTATAAAGCTTAAGGTCCTCTTATAGTCCGAAAAGCGCTTTCCGCCTGAGCTTATCATGTCTCCCGCAAAAAATACCGCATCAGGCCCGATCCCGTCGATAATTGAAAAAACCTCTTCATTGTCCTTCCCGTGAACGGTTTCATGAAGGTCCGAAAGCATCACGATATCATATTCATCCCTTTTAAGCCTCGGATCGCTTAAGGTATATTCTGTAACGCTAAGGGCCGTGCTTTCCCTGTATACATATATCGCAAGCAGCAAAAGAACGATGACTGCGGCAAAAATCAATATATATTCCATAATATTCTCAAAAAACCACAACATATTGTATTATAACACAAGGATCCCCCGGTGCAAACACTTTTTAATGCGCAATTCGACCTTCCTTCCGGCCCTGCGACAATAAAAAACCTCCGGTTTTCACCGGAGGCCTGTTCTTAATTATTATATTTACGTTTTCTCGCTGCTTCAGACTTTTTCTTCCGTCTTACACTCGGCTTTTCGTAATGCTCACGCTTACGGATCTCCTGCTGAATACCGGCCTTTGCACAGTTTCTTTTGAAACGGCGAAGCGCACTGTCAAGAGATTCGTTTTCTTTTACGATGACATTCGACATATTTTCCACCCTCCCTTCAGTTTCAGATTGTGCTGAAGGATTTTGCACTAGTAGCATTATAGCATAAAAATCCTTTTCGTCAAGAAACAAGAAGGATATGTTTTTAAAAAACTTTCCGGTGCCTAACCAAGCATACCTTCAAGAGCCTTCTCCGCCTCCGCGAGACATTTATCTATTCCGGAGGGATCCTTTCCGCCCGCCTGGGCCATATTGGGCCTTCCGCCTCCGCCTCCGCCGACCGTACCGGCAATGGCCTTTATAAGGTTTCCGGCATGCGCGCCCTGCCTGACCGCACCCTCGGTGGCCATTACCATAAGGTTCACCTTCCCGTCAGAGTCCGAGGCAAGCACCACGACTCCCTCCTTAAGCTCGCCCTTAAGCCTGTCTCCGAGCTCCCTGAGGCCGTTCATATCCACATCCTTTACCCTTGCGGATATAAAGCTTAAGCCCTTTATCTCCTTCACCCTGTCGGACAGATCCCCAAGGGCGTCATTTGCGGCCTTGCTCTTTAAGGACTCAAGCTCGGAGCTTAAGCTCTTTATCTCCTCCTGCAGATGAGCTATCCTGTCAATGATCCCTGAAGGAGCCGTCTTAAGCATCATCCCGGCCTTTTTAAGGATAAGCTCCTCCTCCCTGTAATGCTCATATACCGCGCTTCCCGTGATGGCCTCTATCCTTCTTACTCCCGCGGCGATACCCGCTTCGGAAAGGATCTTAAAGGCGGAGATCTCGGAGGTGTTCTTTACATGGGTCCCGCCGCAGAGCTCCACCGAAAAATCGCCCATCCTTACGACACGTACCTTTTCACCGTATTTTTCTCCGAACAGAGCCATTGCCCCTGTCTTCCTTGCCTCCTCAAGGCTCATTATCTCAGTATCAACACAAAGGCCTGAGGCTATGGCCTCATTTACCATGTTTTCGGTCCTTGAAAGCTCCTCCTCCGTCATGGCCGCGAAATGACTGAAATCGAAGCGCAGCCTGTCGCCGTTAACAAAAGATCCGGCCTGCTCGACGTGAGAGCCCAGAACCGTCCTTAAAGCCTTCTGCAGGAGATGCGTCGCGGAATGGTTTTTGCAGGTCCTTTCCCTGTTCTGTTCATTCACCATAAGGGTGACCCTGTCGGAAAGCTTAAACATTCCCTTTGTCATCCTTCCGATATGGCCGGTCCTGTTCCCTGTAAGCTTTACGGTATCCTCAACCAGGAATTCATTTTCTCCGTCCTCAGAGACAATGATCCCGGTATCTCCGCTCTGTCCTCCCATAGTGGCATAAAACGGGGTCTGCGGTACTATTATCGTTCCCCTGTCGCCGTCTGCAAGCGCGTCCGCAAGCTCCTCCTCCGTTGTAAGGGCAGTTATGACCGAATCGGCCTTAAGCCTGTCATAGCCGATAAACTCAGAGGTCACGCTCTTGTCTATCTGCTCGTAGACCGTGGCGTCGGCCCCCATATAATTAGTAGTCTTTCTTGCCTTTCTCGCGTTATCCTTCTGCTCCTTCATGGCAGCCATAAAGCCTGCCTCATCCACGCTGAGGCCCTTTTCCATAAGGATCTCCCGGGTGAGATCAAGAGGGAAGCCATAGGTATCATGAAGCTTGAAGGCATTCCTTCCGTCAAGCTCCTTTATGCCCTTTTCCTCAAGCTCCCTGCAGAAGTCGTTCAAAATAGACAGGCCCTGGTCTATGGTCTTATTGAACTTGTTTTCCTCCTGGGTAAGAACATTTAAGATGAATTCCTTCTTCTCAATAAGCTCCGGATACCCGTCTCCGCTCTCTCTTATGACTGTCT
Organism: Lachnospiraceae bacterium UBA3814; assembly: GCA_002368575.1. Classification (GTDB taxonomy): domain Bacteria; phylum Bacillota; class Clostridia; order Lachnospirales; family Lachnospiraceae; genus UBA2868. The sequence continues at coordinate 25,488 of DFEA01000071.1, forward strand.
CCGCAAGCCCCGCAAGGAACGCGCCCTCTATCCCCAAAAGCCTTCCGTGTCTGGCGGCCCTTCTTATTATCCTTCTGAGCACATAGCCCCGCCCTTCGTTTGAGGGCATGACACCGTCGGATATAAGGAAGGTGGCGCTCCTTATGTGATCGGTTATCAGACGGATCGAAACATCCTTATCCGCGCCGGCATTATCCTGCTTCTTCCCTTCGCCTGCCTGGTATTTTACCCCCGCAAGCTCACAGATGTGATCCCTGATCGCCTTCATCGTATCGATATCAAATACCGAATCCACGTCCTGAACCACCACGGCCAGGCGCTCAAGCCCCATACCTGTATCTATGTTTTTGTTCTTAAGCTCGGTATAGCCTCCCTTACCGTCTCCGTCAAACTGGGTAAAGACGTTGTTCCATACCTCCATAAAGCGGTCGCAGTCACAGCCCACCTTGCAGTCCGGCTTTCCGCAGCCGTATTTTTCACCCCTGTCGTAGTATATCTCTGAACAGGGTCCGCAGGGACCTGCACCATGCTCCCAGAAATTGTCGCATTCTCCTGTCTCCGGATCCCTGTAAAACCTGGTGATCTTTTCGGCAGGTACTCCCACCTCCTTAGTCCAGATCTCGAAGGCCTCCTCATCCTCTCCGTATATTGAGGGATACAGCCTTTCGGGATCCATTCCGATCACCTCGGTCAGAAACTCCCAGCTCCATTTTATCGCCTCATGCTTGAAGTAATCTCCGAAGGAGAAATTGCCCAGCATCTCAAAAAAAGTAAGATGCCTCGCGGTTTTTCCCACATTCTCGATATCACCGGTCCTCACGCACTTCTGACAGGTGGCTACCCTTTTGCGGGGAGGTATCTCCTGACCGGTGAAATAAGGCTTAAGAGGTGCCATTCCCGCGTTTATCAGAAGCAGACTGTTATCGTTATGCGGTACCAGTGAAAAGCTCTTCATTACCAGATGGTCCTTGCCCTCAAAAAACTCAAGAAACATCCTTCTTAATTCGTTGACTCCGTATTTTTTCATGCTTATACCTTTCCACGCCGTTCTATGGCGTGCTTTTTCTTATTATAGTGAACCAATGTCATTAGCTTAAGTTAATGACATTGATAGTGAACGATGCCTTCGCGCTGCTGCACTTTTTATAGCAGGCGGATCCCGGCCTCCTCAAGCCGTTTAATATCCTCCTCCCTCCATAAGGAGCTCTGCACCTCTCCGATATGTGCCTTTCTCAAAAAGAACATACAGATCCTTGACTGTCCGATGCCGCCGCCGATGGTATAGGGAAGCTCCCTGTCAAGTACAGACCTCTGGAAGGGAAGCTTTTCCCGTTCAGTGCAGCCCGCGATCTCAAGCTGGGTACGCAGGCTGTCCTCATCCACCCTGATACCCATTGACGAAAGCTCCAACCCTATATCAAGGACCGGATAATAGACTATGATATCCCCGTTAAGCTTCCAGTCATCATAATCCGGAGCCCTCCCGTCGTGAGGCTCTCCGGAGCTTAAGGCTCCGCCTATGTTCATCACAAAAACCGCTCCGTATTCCTTTGCCGCCTCCTTCTCTCTTTCCTTTGAAGAAAGTCCGGGGTACCTGTCCAAAAGCTCCTGTGACGTGATAAAGGTTATCTCCGGGGGAAGGATCGTCTTCAGCTTAAGATATTTTGAATGAATATACCCCTCGGTATCCTTGAGGGAGGAATAGACCTTTCTCACAATCCTCTTAAGGGTCTCCTCCGTCCTGTCGGACTTATTGATTATCCTCTCCCAGTCCCACTGATCAACGTATATGGAATGTATATTATCGGTATCCTCGTCTCTTCTTATGGCGCTCATGTCGGTATAGAGCCCCTCGCCCTCCGAAAAGCCGTACTTCTTCAGGGCCATTCTCTTCCATTTTGCAAGAGAATGAACTATCTCAGCCCTTCTTTCGTCCTGTTCCCTTATACCAAAGCTTACCGGGCGCTCAATGCCGTTCAGATTATCATTAAGGCCTGACTCCGGATAAACGAACAGCGGAGCCGATACTCTGGTAAGGTTAAGCTCTCCTGCCAGCGCCCTTTCGAAATAATCCTTGACCTGCTTGATGGCTACCTGCGTTTCCCTGATCCCCAAAACGCTCCTGTAGCCATCCGGAATAACTGCACTCATCTTCTTTCCTCCTCAAAAAAACTGACAGCTATGATTATAGTTTCACATAAGGATATATGCAACCTGTTTTGCTGTCATATCTGCTTTCTCACCACGCTGTACTCATCTCTGAAGCGGAAGAACGGACATAAAAAGCGTCCCTCCCCGGCCGAAAGCCTTCCGTAATCATCCTCGTCAAGCTCGACCCGGCAGTAATATTCCTCATATTCCCCGTCAAAGATATAATTATCGCACTCGTCGCAGTCCGGCCGCATAGCCTCTCCCTCCGTTTGCGCTGATGATCATTTCCTGTCTCACACCGGTCCGGTCTCCTTTTCGGGCCGGTCCGTTTCCTCAAACTGGCTGTTATACAGCTCTGTATAGAAGCCGCCTCTCAAAAGGAGCTCCTCATGGCTTCCCTGCTCTATCACCTTACCGTTTTTCATCACAAGGATCGTATCGGCATTTCTAATGGTCGAAAGCCTGTGTGCCACGATAAAGGAGGTCCTTCCCTCCATTAGCTTTCTGAAGGCATCCTGTATCCGCTTCTCTGTCCTTATGTCGATGGAGGAGGTCGCCTCGTCGAGGATAAGCATCGGCGGAAGGGAAAGCATCACTCTGGTAATGCACAGAAGCTGCTTCTGCCCCTGGGAAAGCTGTCCTCCGTCCTCGGTGATATATGTATCATATCCGTTTTCAAGCCTTCTTATAAAGGAATGAGCCCGGGTCTCTCTGGCGGCGGCGATGATCTCCTCAAGGGAGGCATCTTTTTTCCCTATCCTAATATTGTCGGCAATGGTCCCGCTCCTTAACCATGTATCCTGAAGCACCATTCCGTAGGAGCTTCGAAGGCTGTTTCTCGTTATGTCCCTGATATCCCTGCCGTCAACGCTTATAGAGCCCGCGTCCGTATCATAAAACCTCATAAGAAGATTGATGATCGTGGTCTTTCCGCACCCGGTGGGCCCCACTATCGCGACCCTTTCACCGGGCTTTACACAGAGATTAAGGTCCTCAATAAGTGTTTTACTCCTGTCATAGGAGAAATCCACCTCGGAGATATCTACCCTGCCCGATACGTCTGAAATCCTGTCAAGCCTTGCATCGGAAACCTCCGGCTCCTCGTCGATAAGCTTGAATATCCTTGCCGCGCAGGCCACCGCATTCTGAAATTCCGTTATCACTCCCGTGATCTCGTTAAAGGGCTTTGTGTACTGGTTCGCATAGCTTAAAAAGCAGGTCAGGGTTCCTACGCTCATTCCTCCGGCAAGAACGTTAAGAGCCCCGAAAAGGGCTACCATGGCATACATCACGGCGTTGACGAACCGGGTGCCCGGATTTGTGAGCGATGAATAGAAAACGGCCCTGAGAGAAGCCTTTCTAAGCTCCTCGTTCACGTTCTCAAAGCTTTTCTGCGTTTCCTCCTCTCTTCCGAAGGCCTTGACTACCTTTATATTGCCTAACATTTCATTGACAAAGGCGGTCTGCTCCCCTCTTATCTCGGACTGGCCCTTAAACATCGAAAAGGTATGCTGTGAAATGAACCTGGCCATAAAGAGTGAAAGAGGCGTGACAAGGATCACGATAAGGGTGATCCTTATATTCATCCTGAGCATGAACCCAAGCGTCCCCGCTATTGTTATGACCCCGGTAAAAAGCTGGGAGAAGCCCATGATGAGCCCGTCCGAAAGCTGATCCACATCGGCGATCATATTACTGACCGTATCGCCATGTGAATGTGAATCCAGCCAGGAAAAGGGAAGCCTCATAAGCCTGTCAAAGGCATCGTTTCTTATATCCCTTACCGTATAAAAGGCCGTCCTGTTATTGATAACGTTCATGACCCACTGTGACAGGCCCGCGATGAGCGCACACAGTGCGGCTCTCGTAAGAAGCCATACGATCCCTGCAAGATCCGCCTCTTTGTATACAATAAGATCTATGGCTCTTCCCGTAAGTATGGGAACATACAGCGTAAGAACCGTAGATACCAGGGCGCACAGCATGGAAAGGATCACCGCCGGGCTGTAGGGCTTAATGTATATGAGTATCCTTCTTAAGGTATTCCTCTTCCCCTTCATGCGCTTTCCTCCGAACATCCGGATTCATGGATCTCTCTGTATACCGGACAGTTCCTTAAAAGCTCCTCATGAGTGCCGCTTGAAACAAGCTCTCCGTCATCCATCACAAGGATAAGATCCGCGTTTTTGATCGTTGAGGTCCGCTGTGATATCAGAAATACCGTGGGAGCATAGTCAAGGCTTTGAAGATTTGTCCGAAGCCTTCTGTCAGTCACAAAATCCAGTGCCGACGCACTGTCGTCAAGTATCAGTATCTCGGGCCTTCTGACAAGCGCCCTTGCTATGGTAAGCCTCTGTTTCTGCCCTCCGGAGAAATTGGCTCCGTTCTGCCTGACCTCAGCGTACAGCCCTCCCTTTGAGGATATCACATCGGAGGCTGCGGCAAGCTCTATCGCCTCCATTATTTCCTCATCCTGGGCATTTTCATTGCCCCAGCGCATATTGTCGGCTATAGTTTCCTTAAAGAGCACTGCCTTCTGGGGAACTATGCCTATCCTGTTACGAAGCTTTCGGGGATCGTATTCTCTCACATCTCTTCCGAATACCCTGACCTGTCCCTGCATTACATCATAGAACCTCGGAATAAGGTTTACCACTGTGGTCTTTCCCGATCCGGTACCGCCGATGATGCCGATGGTCTGTCCTCTCAGGGCTTCAAAGCTGATATCGCTTAAGGCCTCGTCTCCGTTTTCGTTATATCTGAAGGATACATGATCAAATTCCACCGAAAAATCAGGTGCCTGAGCGCCTAAAGCCTCCCCGTCCTTTTCCCTTTTTCCTGAAGGCTTTCCTTCCTTTACTGCCTTATCCCCGGCATCGGAACAAGCCTCCATCGGAAACGACGGCTTTATGGCAAATACCTCAGCTATCCTGTTTCCGCTGGCTATGGCCTTGTTTGTGGTGATGATGAGGTTGGCGAATTTAACGAGCTCAATAAGGATCTGTGACATATAGTTGTACAGCGCGACTACCTTCCCCTGGGTAAGGGCTCCGGCATTTACCCTTACGGCACCGGTATATATAAGTATCACTATCGCCATATTGACTATGATAAAGGTGGCGGGATTAAGCAGTGCCGAAATATGTCCGGCCTTCTTGCTCACTACGGTATAAGCATCGTTTTCGTTTCTGAAGCCCTCCCTCTCTGCTTCTTCAAGACAGAAGGCCCTTATTACCCTTGCGCCCGTAAGATTCTCTCTTGTGAGGAGAGTGAGCCTGTCAAGCTTAAGCTGTACGGTCTTAAGCAGAGGAATATTGTAATGCATGACGCACCAGATAACAAGGGACAGTATGATAAAAAGAACAACAAAGATAAGCGCCGCCTTAAAGTCAATGGTAAAGGCCATTATCAGGGCACCCAGGAGGATAAAGGGTGAGCGCAGAAAAAGACGCAGAAAAAAATTAACTCCTGTCTGCGCCTGATTGACATCGCTTGTCATTCTGGTTATGAGTGTCGAGGTCGAGACCTCGTCTATCTCCTTATGAGTAAGGCTCAGTATATGCTTAAACAGGTCATTCCTTAAATCCGATGAAAACCCCGTGGCCGCCTTCGCGGCAAAATACTGGGCCGAAAAGGAGGATATAAGCCCTGTTATTCCCAGAATGATCATTAAGATGGCTCTGCTTATGATAAAGTCTCCATCCTTAAGAGCTATCCCTCTGTCTATCATTTCCGAGACAACCAGAGGGACAAAAAGCTCAAACACCGCCTCAAGCATTTTAAAGGCAGGTGCCAGGATACACTCTTTTTTATAAGGCTGAAAATACTTTAATAATGCTCTCATGGCTCATTTCTTGCCTGAAGAGAACAAAGCTTTTATGCCATCAAGGAAGCCCTCGAGAAAACCTTTTTTTGCGCTTTCCTTACCGGCTTCTTCAAAATTAAACGTGTCAGCCCTGTTTTCCTTCCCGTCAGAGCCCTGAGCATATACGGTCTCCTTCTCCTTATCGCCTCTTTCATTATAGGGCCGGTCGAAATTACCGTTCCTGTTTTTGTTTCCGTGATATTTCCTCGACCTGTTCTTTTTATTGGTCTTTCTGCAGTCACTGCAGCGCTTCGGCAGCTCAAGTCCCTTTCCTTCAAAGAAGCTTACCTCCGAATCGGTAAGCTCAAATTCCTTTCCGCACTGAATACAAATTTTTTTCATGTTCTCCTCTCCGCCTCAATCAATTTTTAAAGGTGTCCGGCTGACCTCCATAAGCTTTTCTCTCATCTCAGTTTCAATCCTTGCAAGCTCGGTCTCAGCCTCTCTTCGTTTTGTTCTGCCCTCTGCCTGGATCCTCATCACCTCATCCAGAGTATCTATAAGAGACTGATTAGTCTGGGTAAGGGTCTCTATATCCACTATGCCTCTCTCGCTTTCCTTTGCGGTTTCTATAGTGGCAAGCTTCAGGGCCTCGGCATTCTTTTTCAGCAGCTCATTGGTCATATCGGTGACCTCATGCTGAGCCTTTGCAGCCGCGTCCGCATGGTTTAAGCCTATGGCGATTACCATCTGGCTCTTCCACAGGGGGATGGTATTTACAAGGGTAGACTGGATCTTTTCCGACATCATGGTGTCGTTGTTCTGGATCAGTCTTATCTGAGGGGCCATCTGCATCGAGATATTCCTGGTCAGCTCAAGATCATAGATCTTTTTCTCAAACCTTTCAACCATCGAGGAATAATCCCTTGCCGCCTGGGTATCCTCCGCAAGTCCGCTCTCCTCCGCCTTCCTTAAAAGCCTCGGAAGCTCGTTTTCCCTGGCATCCCTGAGCTTTTCCTTCCCCGCGATGATATAAAGTGAAAGCTCCTTGAAATATTCCAGGTTCGTCTCATACATCTTGTCGAGCATGGCCACATCCTTTAAAAGTATGACCTGATGACCCTCCATGGCCTTGACTACCCTGTCGATATTCCCCTCCGCCTTGTCATATTTTGCCTTCAGTCCGTCAAGCTTTTTATCCGCCTTCTTAAAGAGCCCCAGAAAGCCTCCCTTCTGTTCGGTCTCGTTATCAAAGCTTTTAAGCTCCGAAACCACGGAATTAAGAAGCTCTCCGATCTCTCCGAGATCCTTGGTCCTTACATTTGCAAGTGCCGTCTCGGAGAAATCAGCGATCTTCTTCTGCGCTCCCGCTCCGTACTGAAGGACAAGCTTTGAATCATTGATATCGATCCTGGAAATAAATTCCTTTACCTTTTCCTCCTCGTCCGGGGTAAGCGTGACCCCCTCCGTATTGACAGCTGAAGCCTCCTGCACCGCAGTCTCATGCCTTACCTCCGCAATGCCCGCTTCCCTGACCGCATCATCCATTAAAGAATCCAGTGTACCGCTCATTTTATACCTCCCTTTTAAAAGCCCTTATCAAGACCGTCCTGCTTAAGCATCGTTTCCAGGACCTTTGCATCCGATGTCACATCCCATACCGAATCCCTGAAAAGACTGTTCAACAGCTGAGTAAACGCGTCATTAATCTTATCAAGGGTAGCCTCTATCTCTTCCTTTGCCTTTAATATCTCATCTCCCGGAGTGCTTATCCGGTCATATTCCGCATAGGCCTCCACAAGCTTCAGCATGGTAGGAAGATAATAATCCATCAGCTTATGGATACGGCCCATCTGCTCGGGATGTTCCTTTACGCAGTTGAATATCTCGCGGAGGATGCCTTCAAGCCTTGTAAGCTTGTCTGAGATCACCTCCCCCTTTATCTCATCATTCAGCGCATGCAGCCTGTTGATATATGAGATGCCGGAGTTAACCATCGCCTCAAGCTCCGTCTTTTCAGACCCTTCAAGCTCTTTATCACCCTCCACCATGTCTATTATGTTTTTTTCTTCCTCTAAAAGCTTCCTTTGCTGCTCGGTCCGTCTGTATTCCTCATACACAGACCTTGAGAGCATCAGGGTCGTCTCCTTCTCATCAAGATATCCCTCAGGATAATAGCCCCTCTTTAACAGCTTCTTTATGTCACGGAGTACCTTCCTTGGCTTCATTCCCATGCCCGAGGCAAGGTTTTCCAGAGAGGAATACATCCTTTCGCCGCAGAGGGCGGCATATCTTTCCGCTCTTGACAGTATGCCTTTATTATGAAGGCCGGCAAAGAAAACACAAAACGATACGATAGCGGCGGCAGCGGGACCCGCGGCCGAAAGAAGCGACCCTGAAAGGAACAGCCCGGATATCCCCCGGATCAGGGTCCCTGCTCCGAAAAACACCATTCCCACTGCTCCGCCCGTTGTCATTATATTTGCGGCAGTCCTCCCCACCGGCTTAAATGCGCCGGGGATCGTAAGCGCATTGTTTACCTTCCTGTATCTGCCGGAAAGCACCCTGTTCTGATTGTTCTTTTCTACCCGCTCCCTGCGCCTTTTTTCCGCCTCCTCAAGCTCTCTTTCCCTTTTCTGCTTTGCCTGCCTCCTGGCCTCATGCTCCCTTGCTATTCTTTCCTGGGTATCTCTGGTGCGGCTGCCCTTATCAAAGGTCACGGCATCGTAATCGCTGGTTTTCCTGACCATATCGGGATTGATCCCGATATCCTCAAGCACGGAATCCAGAGAATCGGATATGACCCTGTTGAGCGATGTGAAATCACCGCTCTTAAGCCCCTCGGAAAGCGAAGCGGTTATCTGCTTCCCGATATCTCCGTAATTATTCTTATTCCTGTCCTTCCCCCCAGAGCTCATTTACCACCCCTCTGCTTCTGCACCGATCCGTTCAGCTTGCCGAACGGATCATTTCCTTATACTCATAACTTCTCCAGCACCCTGAGTATATAATCCCAGGTCCTTTTAACGCTTGAAATATCCAGAGTCTCCTTCGGAGTGTGTATATCCTTCATATCAGGACCTATGGATACCGCGTCAAGTCCCTTTACACTGTCGGCAAACAGCCCGCATTCTACTCCCGCGTGTATGGCCTGGACCTTCATTTCCCTTCCGTAAAGCTCTCTGAAGGTATCCGTCATTATCCTCTGAAGCTTTGAGTCCTCGTTGTATTCCCAGGCGGGATACACTCCCTTTAAGGTCATGCTGCCCGATAAGGATTCCATAATATTCATAAGCCGGTCATTAAGCTCATCCTTTTCCGAATTTACCGAGCTTCTTACCGAAAAGGCTGCCGAGAGCCTGTCGCCTTCATCCTTAAGTATCCCCAGGTTAAGGGAGGTCTCAACGAGCCCCGGAATGGATGCGCTCATCCTCTGTACGCCCTGAGGGAAAAGCCTCAGCATGTGAACGGCCCTCATTGTTGAAGCCTCATCCATAGGCCTGCTTTCACAGTCCGTGCAGGCCTGCACCCTTATGCTTATGGAAGGATCAGTCAGGTGATATTCGTTTGCGATGACCGCTGCAAGCTCATTGACGGCATTTACCGCCTTTTCCCTGCAAACCTCGTCACGCACCGAGATCACGGCATATGAGGCCCTGGGTATTGCGTTATCCTTGTTTCCTCCCGAAACCGTTACTAACCTGAAGTCGGTCGATCGGTTTACATAAGATAACAGCCGTCCTATCAGACTGTTGGAGGATGCTCTGCCCTTATCTATTTCCTGCCCTGAATGACCGCCTAAAAGACCATCAACGGAAATAGTTAACATAATACCATCATAGTCCTCCCTCGTGACAGGCAGCTCGCACACCGCCGTGGCTCCTCCGGCACAGCTGACAAGCAGATACCCTTCATCCTCCGAATCCAGGTTGATCATATTTGCCGACCTTAAAATACTCATGTCAAGAGCATTGGCTCCAAGCATGCCTATCTCCTCATCGGTAGTAAAAACAGCCTCGATGGGGGGATGGGGAATATCATCCGAAGAAAGCAGGGCAAGCGCATAGGCAATGGCGATCCCGTCGTCTCCGCCGAGAGTCGTCCCCGACGCACTCAGGATATCATCCTTAAGCTCAAGAACAAGCCCGTCCCTTTCAAAATCGATATCCGAATATGCCTCCTTCTCGCAGACCATGTCCAAATGACCCTGAAGCATTACATACGGCCTGTCCTCATAGCCCTTTGTCCCGTCCTTCCATATCACTATATTATTGCTTTTATCCTGATAATACTCAAGACCGTGCTTTTTTGCAAAGGAAACACAATAATCGCTGATCCCCTTTGTATTTGTTGAGCCATGCGGTATCGAGGCTATCTCCTCAAAATAACGAAGTACCGCCTCTGGTTCGTGTCCTGCTAAAATACCCATATGATCATTCTCCTTTTCTGCGGCGATCCCGCGCCGGTTCCTTAATCTTCCCTATCAAGCCTCTGCCTTTCCACCAGCTCCGCGAAGAACCCCTTCCTGGCGATAAGCTCCTCGTAGGTCCCGTCTTCAATGATCTTGCCGTTATCAAGGACCAGAATGCGGTCGCATTCCATTATTGTGGAAAGCCTGTGGGCTATTACTATCCTGGTACAGTTTAACCCGTTTAAGGCCTCAGAGACCTTTTTCTGCGTAATATTGTCAAGCGCCGAGGTGGCCTCGTCAAAAATAAGTATCCCGGGCTTGGGCGCGATCGCCCTTGCGATAAGAAGCCTTTGCTTCTGTCCGCCCGATATCCCTCCCGAGCCCTCGGAAATGACAGTCTGCATACCCATCGGCATACGGCGGATATCATCCCCGAGGCCTGCCTTTTCAGCCGCGTCCCAGGCCCCGGCCAGTGAAAGCGTGGGACATGAGATCGTTATATTTTCATATATGCTGCCGATAAACAGCTTTCCGTTCTGCATAACGGAGCCTATATTCTTCCTCAGGGATTTCAGGTCGAGCCTGTTCATATCCTTGCCGTCATAGTATATGGCTCCCTTCTGCGGAGTCTCAAAGCCAAGCAGAAGCCTCATAAGGGTCGATTTCCCGCAGCCCGTTTTCCCCACTATGGCAATATACTGCTTCGGCCGTATCCTGATGGAGATATCATCAAGGACCTTTGGCATGTTTTCCGAATACCTGAAGGAAATATGGTTCAGCTCTATGCCCCCGGCAAGGTTCTTGACTATCATCTTCCTTTCCGATATCTCTGGCACGGTCTTTAAAAACGGCTCCACCATCTCAAGTATGGGCTTTATCTGGGCCACCTGCAGCGCTATCCCCGAAAGTGAGAGGAACGCCCCCGACACCATTCCGTAGGCTGAGCTGAAGGCCCTGTAATCTGCCACAGATATCCCGCTTTCCAGAGCCCTGTAATAAAGGTAGATCATTCCGAAAAGAGAGATACCCTGTGAGATCACGGCGTTCAGCTTCAGGAACAGCATCGGATTATACTGAAGCCTTATGGATTTCGAATACTGGATGGCCCACATGGAAAAGGCTCTCTTTTCGGCGCCTCCGAGCCTGAGCTTCTGAACCCCGGTAACAAGCGAATGAGTCAGGCCGCTTTCCTTGGCCGAAAGCTCCATCTTCTCTCTGCTTATCCTTATCTGCAGAAAGGTGCTTATCACGGAAAAGACCACCGTAACAAGGATAATGAACAGGGAAGGCGCAACCAGATCGGGCGCATAGGCAAATATCTGGGTTATGTACGCAAGCGAGAATATCGAGGTCAGCCCCGTAGAGAGCACCATATCCATAATGGCGCTTGACAGTTCATTCACATACTGCATTCTCCGGCTCAGCTCACCGGAGGTATAGCTTCTGAAAAACCCCGCGGGGAGCGAAAGCACCCGCATCATGGTTGCCGCCTGGACATTTACCGAGATCTTTATCTGGATCTTTGACATCAGAAGATTTTTGATCGAGCCTATAATGGTAGTGCTTATAAGGAGAGAGATCAGAAAGGCTCCCGCTCCCGAGAGGACTCTGAGACTCCCGCTGTCAACTATATCCGAAAAAAGCGCATGCTGGATCCGTGGCTGTATGAGCCCGAGAAAAAGGGCCGCAAACATCGCCCCAATCACCGGAAGCACATCCCATAGTGACACACAGCCGGCCATATATCTTATAAGATCCGATATTCCAAGCTTTCTTAACGGAAAAGGCTTGTAGAAGCATATCGCTTCATCCTCAAAGTAATCCTGATCCTTATCCGTTACGGTCTTCTTGGCTCCGTCCTTTATGAAGGTATAACCTGAAAAGCCCTGCTTCGGGAGGAGAGCCACCAGCTCGCCACCTTCCTTTCTAATGGCAAGCATGGGGCCCATGGCATCCCTGAACCACCCGTCCTGCAGCTTTACCGTTCTGTACATTATACCATAAGGGCGGGTAAGGAAATCAAGCTTCTCTTCAGCGGTCTCTATCCCCGGAGGAAGCTCCGTTATCCTCAAATGATAATATTTCAGGATCTCCTCGATGGAGTTCTGGGTGATCTGTCTGTCGTCCATAAGGGCCACAGCCGTCTTATCTCCCAGTACAGCACCGGTCATATCTATCATGGCCCTGGCGAAAAGCTCGTCATCGCTCATTCTTCTCTGCTTTAACTGTTCGGAAAACCATCCCTCATTCATTTCACAATTACCCTGCCAACAGACTATTCACTGGCTACAAGCTCTGAATACGCCCCGCCCTTTGCAAAGAGCTCCTCATGGGTCCCGCGCTCCACTACCTGCCCGTGATCAAGCACCACGATCTCATCGCTGTCCCTGATGGTGGACAGCCTGTGGGCAATGACAATACAGGTAATGCCTCTTTCCTTTATAGCCTTTACGACCTCATATTCCGTTTTGGCGTCAAGCGCCGAAGTAGCCTCATCAAGAATGATGATCCTCGGATCGCCGGCAAGTATCCTTGCTATCTCAAGCCTCTGCCTCTGGCCTCCCGAAAAATCCCTTCCTCCGTCGCTGATGACATACTCATAACCGCCTTCTCTCTGCATGATCTCGTCATGTATCATTGCGTCCCTGGCAGCCATTATCACCTCAAAATCCTCTATTGAACGATCCCACATCTTCAGATTGTTGGAGATCGTATCCTCAAAAAGGATGATATCCTGATCAACTACCGCTAAGGAGCCGGTAAAAACGCTTCTGTCAATGTCCTTCATGGGCCTGCCGTCAAACAGGATCTCGCCGCTCCAGGGCTTGTACAGCCCGGAAATGAGCTTTGAAAGAGTGGATTTTCCGCAGCCCGAAGCCCCCACAAAGGCGACCCTTCCTCCGGCCTTTATATTAATGCTGAAATCCTTTATAAGCGGCTCTCCGAGCCTTGAATATCCGAACGTCACATTCCTGAGCTCAACTGCCCCGGAAAGCTTATCGTAATCTTCTTTCCCGTCGTTTTTTTCGGTCAGGACCTCCCCCATGTCGTCCTCAGGATACTCCATAACATCCTGGATACGCTCCATATTGGTGCGCATTTCCTGAATCGACTGACCTGCCGATATAAGCTTCATGGCAGGTGCTGTAAAGGAACCTAAAAAGCCCTGAAAAGCCGTGACCATACCGAGTGTAAAATGTCCCTGCATTGTCAGGAAAATACCTCCTGTAATGACGAGGATATCCGCTGCCCCCGCAACTATCGCAGGCAGCATTCCAAGGATCTGGTTGAGCTTCATGTATTTTACGTCAGACATGTTAACACTGGCCTGCAGGCCCGACCAGCTCTGAAAATATCCGTTTTCAGCGCCATTAGCCTTTATCGACTCTATCATGTCTATGGCGTTTACGGTAGAAGCGGCAAATTTTCCGGAATCCCTCATCTGTACCCTGGTAATGTTGATCCGCTTATTGGATATATATCTCGAAAAGAACAGATTGATCATTATGGAGAAGACACCGAGTATGGAAAGCGTGAGGTTATAGCGCACCATCACTATAAGATAAAAGAACATCATCCCCGCGTCCAGCACAAGCGGCGCGAAGGTGTTCACAAGCTGCGCCGCGACACTTTCGTTCTGTAATCTTCTCAGCTCTATATCTCCGGCCATACGCTGGGAAAAGAACTCCATCGGAAGCCTTAATATCTTCCACATATAGGTAGAGCTGCCTACCACTGCCATCTTCCCGTTTATCCTCAGGGAATAGATCGTGGACAGGGCCGAAGTAATGAGCTGCACGGAGGTGAAGATCGTAAGCGTAAACAAAAAGGGCCTCTCCCAGTCCGGATTTACCCCGGGCAGAAGTCTGTCCATGAAGACTCTGGCAAAAACAGGATTTATGATCCCGAACAGGGAGGTTATCACCGATGTGACAAGCACAAAGATGACCGCGGTCTTTGCGCCCTTTAAGCGCTTTTGGGCAAATTCCAGCACGCTCTTCTTTTTTCCGTCCGCAACAAACTCCTCCGTGGGTTCGAACATCAGGCATATACCGGTGAAGGAGCTGTCGAACTCATCCATTGATACGGCCACATTTCCCCGTGCGGGATCGTTTATGATGGCCTTGTCATTCTTAAAGCCGCAGAGCACCACAAAATGATTGAAATTCCAATGGATTATGCAGGGATAGCTTCCCTCCTCCTTAAGCTCCTCCGGCTCAAAGCGAAAGCCGGCAGCCTCCAGGCCGTAGCTTCGTGCAGCCTTGAGGATATCCCTGGCGTTAGAACCGTCCCTTGAAACTCCGCAGTCACTTCTTACCTTTTCAAGGGGTATCCATTTGCCCATATAGGCAAGTACCATTGTAAGACAGGCCGCGCCGCATTCAAGAGCCTCCATCTGCATGATCACGGGGACCCTGGCGACGCTCTTTTCCAGCGGAAGCCTGACTTTATTGAGTGATCTTTTGCCTTCTTCTGTAGCTGACATACTGTCTCCGAAAAAAGTTTGAATTATGTAAACCTAAAGCCGCCCTGTAAAAGCCGTAAGCGCTTTTACAGGGCTTATGCGCTGATCTGTACTCAAATTGTTCCACCTGTACGGTTGGAAACTGATGTAAACGGATGCCGCAGGCAAGGGTGCCGCGCGGCGAATCACATCATCAGTTAAATATAAGCTCCAGAGGCTTTAATGATTCGAGGGTGATGATCGCCTCAAACGTACTGCCCTCGGAAACCTTAAGATTTGTAATGACAGGATAAAGCGGTGTGTTGCTTTCATATCCCGTTCTCTGGATCAGGGCATCGGTAAGGATATCACTTGCCGGGACCGGGTAGGGGGACAGCTCACTGATCTGCCCGCTCTCCTTGTCCGCTTTTACCTGCATTCCCAGTTTAAGCTTCATGAACCTGTCCCCGGTAACATATATAACGAACCTGCCGTCGTCCATTCTTCCAAAGCCTGTCATGGTACTTTCCAGTCTCCCGAAATATCCCCAGATCATAAGCCCCGCAAGAAATACCACGACAGCACTCAGGATAAACCAGGTTCCCGGATTGGTAACCTTAAGATAATTGTCAAGCTCTTCCGGAGAGGCCATTCTGTTAAGGCTCTTCTCACGAAACAGGCCATTATTCCCTTCTTCCATTTCCTGTCCTAATTCTTTCTGCTTTCCTGATAAGCCTTCTTCGCCTGCTCAATCCCTGCCTTAAGGCCTGCCAGTCCGGCCTTGGCCACATCAGCCGAGGTCTCCGCAAGATCCCTTGCCAGGGCCTGTGCCTTCTCCGCGGCTTCCTTAAGCTTCTGGATGGTTTCATCATCGACCACCGATTTCTTCGTGCTCTTTTCCGAGGCATCGGCATTCTTCTCGCTTATGGCGGCCTGGGCGGCGGAAAGCCTTGCTATGGGAACTCTGTAGGGTGAGCAGGATACATAATCAAGCCCGATCTTATTGCAGAATTCCACTGAGGAAGGATCACCTCCGTGCTCGCCGCAGATACCTATATGCAGACTGTCATTGGACTGCTTGCCCATATCCACGGCCATCTTCATCAGCCTTCCAACGCCTTCCTTGTCAAGCTTTGCAAAGGGATCGTTCTCCATTATCTTCTTGTCATAATATGCATTTAAGAACTTTCCCGCATCATCTCTGGAGAAGCCGTAGGTCATCTGGGTAAGGTCGTTGGTGCCGAAGCAGAAGAAATCAGCGTCCTTTGCGATCTCATCCGCGGTAATGGCTGCTCTCGGGGTTTCGATCATCGTTCCTACCTCATAGGAAAGCTCCTCTCCCGAATCCGCAAGCTCCTTATCAGCCGTTTCAACGACTATCTTTTTAACATAGTCATATTCCTTTGCCTCACTGGTAAGAGGGATCATTATCTCAGGCTTCATCTTCCATTCGGGATGCTTCCTGTTGACGGAAAGCGCCGCCCTTATGACAGCTCTCGTCTGCATCCTGGCTATTTCAGGGTAGGTTACCGCAAGCCTCAGTCCCCTGTGTCCCATCATCGGGTTGAACTCATGAAGACTGGCGATGATGCCCTTTACGCGCTCTATTGATTTGCCGAGGGAGAAAGCAAGCTTTCTGATATCCTCTTCCTCCTGAGGCACAAACTCATGCAGAGGAGGATCAAGGAAACGGATAGTGACCGGACATCCCTCAAGTGCCTCGTACAGCTCCTCGAAATCCTTCTGCTGATAGGGAAGTATCTTTTCCAGGGCCTTTTCTCTTTCCTCAACGGTATCAGAACAGATCATCTCACGGAATATCTCGATCCTGTCCTCGGAGAAGAACATATGCTCCGTCCTGCAGAGACCTATTCCTTCTGCGCCGAGCTCCCTGGCCTTCCTTGCGTCAGCGGGTGTGTCGGCATTGGTACGCACCTTCATGGTACGGTATTTATCCGCCCAGCCCATGATCCGGTCAAAATTGCCTGCTATTGAGGCATCCACGGTCTTGATAAGCCCGTCATAGATATTACCCGTGGTCCCGTCTATCGATATCTCGTCGCCCTCATGGAATTCCTTTCCGCCGAGAGAGAACCGCTTGTTTTCCTCATCCATTATGATATCGCCGCAGCCCGATACGCAGCAGCGACCCATTCCCCTTGCCACGACCGCGGCATGAGAGGTCATACCGCCGCGGACGGTAAGTATGCCCTGGGCGGACTTCATACCTGTGATATCCTCGGGTGAGGTCTCAAGCCTGACCAGAACGACCTTCTCTCCCCTTGCGTTCCAGCTCTGGGCATCATCAGCCGTAAATACGATCTTTCCGCAGGCAGCACCTGGAGAAGCTCCGAGCCCCTTTCCCATGGGCGTTGCGGCCTTCAGTGCATTTTGATCGAACTGAGGATGAAGGAGGGTATCAAGATTTCTGGGATCGATCATGGCAACAGCCTCCTCCTCGGTCCTCATTCCCTCATCCACGAGATCGCAGGCGATCTTGAGCGCAGCCTGAGCGGTACGCTTTCCGTTTCTGCACTGCAGCATGTAGAGCTT
>DFEA01000085.1:0-3638 GCA_002368575.1 Lachnospiraceae bacterium UBA3814
CAACAACTCGCTTCACAGTTATCAATGGAATTTAGTGCGCGAGCTCAAACAGGGTTGAAAGGTTTTCCATAAAAATCACTTTTCGTTAAGTGAGTTGCGCAAAAGCTCAGATCCGGACTTTTTATGATCTGCATATCCCGCCGGGGTTATGAGGTTATTAAGCAATTGCCCAGGTATTTTTCTTATATTCCCCCCTCAATCCTTGAGAAGCCTGCCTGAGATACTGTCCGGATTCCAGTCTATGTATTGATATTCTATGAAATCATGGGACAGGTAGAACTCCTCACTGGTCTCATACAGGGTAAAGTAGTTGCGGTCAAACATGCCTCCGGAGCGGGAAGTAAAGAAATAACGAAGCTCACTTAAGGGCGCCGCTCCGGTGATGAGCAGGCAGCACACAAGCAGGGCGGCATACCACGGCTTACGCATCTGCCGCTCTCCCGCCATTGCCCCGGCAAGGCTCTCCGCTGTCGTCACAGCGACGGTAAGCAGAGCCGGAATGCTTGCTCTCATGCAGAGATCGTTGTAATAGCCCATCCTTAAAAAGGGATAGATGAACAGATTTATCGCGGCGGCGGCAAGAAGCGCGTTGTCGCGTTTCTTATCGTCTCCCGCGTAAAGGATAACAAACCATAGGGCCCAGGCCGCGTCAAAGATAAGCAGAGTGAAAAAATGCCCTCTGTAATCGGTGATCCCAAACGCTCCCGGGATCCCCGGAGGCCTTTCCTGGATTATATTGCCCAGAAGATAAAGCACGAGTGCCGCCGCAGTGATCAGGGAACAGATATTGTACAGCGAAAAAATGCTCTTCAGGCTCAACTGTTCCTGCACATAAAGATCAGACACAAGGACCGTAAGCATGAGCACGGCCATGCCAAGGAATACGAAGGCGGAATATAAGACAAGCGGCGCAAGGACCAGCCCCCACTTATCATACTCATGCCTGAAGGCTTTAAACAGAGCGACTCCGAGAAGCCCCGAGAGCATCTGCGGGAACACATAAGATAACAATGTTATGTCAGAGGAATACTGTATCCAGATGGTATTGCTGAGCCAGTGAAGACCGTCCCCAACCTCCTCCGGTCTCCACCTTGAGAATATGGCGGACAGCGGGCAGACAAAGGTCGCAAATAAGACAATGGCCGCGAGCATGATAACAAGAGCCCTTCCCTTCCTGAGTCCCGACTCCCTGTAGATAAGGAGCAGGGCAATGAATATCCCAAGGGCGGTCCACAAAAGCAGGGCATCGTTAGCCCTGTCAAAGCTGCCGCCAAAGGCCCTGCCAACAAAGGCGGGCACCAGATAGGCCCCGATATAATATGAAAGAAAACCCTTTTTTCCGTTAAAGACGTACCGGACAGGGATATCCATCGTTATAAGATCCCTTAATATGACATTGTGCTTGGGAAAATCCCCCGACTGGAGCACAAAGCCGCCGAGCCCCGAAAAATAGCACCAGCACAGGCAGAGAAGGAAGGCGATCACCGAAAAAATGATGTTTTCGGCCCCGGAAAGCCTGCCCCTTTTCCCCGTTTTCAGGATGAGCACGATGACCGGAGCTGCCGCAAATACGCTTACCGGAATACCGATAAACCACTTGAACCAGGTGACGCAGAAAATTATGACCGGTATATAAAGATATGAAAAGGCTGATAAGATCAGGAGATCGATACCGCTCTCCCATTTGCTGTTACTCATTTACTGTCCTCTGCTTTACCCCTCTACTCCGCTGTGGGCTCCGCCGGCTGTGCCTGTGCGTTCTCCCCGGCAGTATCCCCTGCCGCGTTTAAGGCTTCTGCGGCCGCCTGCTGTTGTAAAAGAAGCTCCGTCAGCGGATCGAGAGCGGGCTCCGGTTCGGGCTCCTTGTTTTCCTCCAGGAATTTTCTGGAGGGAGAGGTGTTTGCCCCGTTCTGAATATTGTGATTGCTGTCGGAGGCTGTAATTAAGCCCTCCTCCGATATCTGCGCGTAAAAGGATATTCCCTGAAGATACTCAAGTATCCTTGCCTTCTCGCCCTCATCCGCAAGGTAGGTATGGCAGCCGGTCTGTATACAGGGTACGAATTCCAGAGTCTTTAGGGTGACCTCCTCCTGAGAGGTATCAAGCGCGGCCTTAATGTATCCTGTATCGAGGGTCCTTGAATTGAACCAGAAATTCCCAAGGCTGTAGATAACGGGAACCCCTTCGATATAATCTATTCCCTGAAGGCAGTGGGAATGATCCCCGATAATGAGATCCGCTCCCGCAGCCACATACTCCTTCGCAAGCTTTTTCTGGCTGTCGTCCACAAGATCGGTGTTTTCGCTACCCCAATGGACATAGACCACCACAAAATCGGAATTCTGCGCGGCATTCTGTATACACGAAACCATCTTTGAGGGCTCAAAGGTCCTCAGCACCCCGGGCGAATCCTCTGTGGCCTCCTTTGTATCAGGGTTACCCAGCCGCTCTATCTGGGTGGCGGAGGTATAGGCAACGGTCCTTCCGTTTACCTTGAAGTAAACCGGCTTCATCGCCTCCTCAAGGTTCTTCCCCGCACCCACGAAGGGGATCCCCGCCCCATTAAGGATATCAATGGTATCAGAAAGCGCCTCAGCCCCGTAATCATAGGCATGATTATTCCCCAGGGAAACGATGTCCACCTTCATATCCGTAAGGTATGAAACGCTCTCGGGCTTTGCCCTGAAGGTAAACTTCTTCCCCGGCGATGCACTGCCCCGGCTGCTGTAGGGAAACTCGTTATTTGCCATAAAAATATCCGAATCAAGCCCCGAAAGCACCTCGGGCTTTATGCACCCCTTTATGCGGTCGGGCTCCCCGTAAAGCACGCCCATGTTTGCATAGCCCTCCGCAAAGGAAATGTCCCCGACAAAGGTAAGGGTGACCTCTTCGGGATCGGCGGTCTCCCTTGAATATATCTTATTCACATCGTCGCGGATCTCCTCGTATACAAAGGGGGTCGGCGTCGGAGTGGGCTCTCTGTCAACGGTTATGTCAAAATTAAGCTCAGAGGAATCGATCACTATGACAGGCGCGTCCTCCTCCATAGTAAAGGCAGCCTCCGCCACGGTCTCAGCTTCCTCCTGCGGAAACAGAAAAGCCTTTGCCTCATCAATGACCCCGCAGCCCGTCAGGGCGGCAGACATAAGGGCGCAGAGCCCCCACAGCTTAAGCATGAAAAAAATATCTCTCATTCCGGCTTCCCGATCTTATCGTCAAGAATCTCGATCAATGCATCGATTTGCTCCGCTGTTCTGATCTCATTTTTTTCTCGTGCGTTATCCCGGATAAGTATCAGCATGACCTTAACCATCTTAAGATCAGCAGTAGTCATTTAAACACCTCCTGTGAACATTTTCTCACAGCTCTGTAACTGTTCACCACCTTGTGCCGAAAAGTTACTCAGCTCTTACAGATTACATCATATCATAAATACCCGCAAACTAGTAGAGGAATGCTTCCTGTATCAGGGCAATCGTTTAATCCCCTCATACCCCCGGCGGGATATGCGGATCATAAAAAGCCCGTATCTGAGCTTTTGCACAACTTACTTAATGAAAAGCAATTTTTATGGAAAACCTTTCAACCCTGTTTGAGCTCGCGCACTAAATTCCCTCGATAACTGTGAAGCGAGTTGT
>DFEA01000085.1:3688-5788 GCA_002368575.1 Lachnospiraceae bacterium UBA3814
TGTGAAGCGAGTTGTTGAAAGGTTTTCTGCTTCTGCGCCGATTCCATTTATGGAATCGTGCGCTTAGGAACGAACTTCAGTTCGTTCCGATCCGTTTGATTTATCGAACGGATCATTTCCTCTTTGGAAAATTGCTTTGAATTTAGTAAGTTGTAGCCGCGAAGAGACGGACTTTCTTATGATCGGCATATCCCACACAACCTTGATGTATTAAGTGACTGCTCCTCTGTTTAATGACGCTGCCCGGGGTTGATGATAATGAAAAAAAAAAGACTCCTGCCCGAAAACAGAAGTCTTTTTGATCATAATCATGAGTGAATCGAACGAATCACTACCTTAATACTTTGCTGTGGAAACCTTGACTGCCGGTCCCATGGTGGTTGCAAGCACGATGCTCTTCATGTACTGTCCCTTGAGAGCGCTGGGCTTAGCCTTTACAAGAGCCTCCATAAGAGTATTGAAATTCTCCGTAAGCTTTTCCTCGTCAAAGGAAGCCTTTCCGATGGGAGCATGAATGATATTCGTCTTGTCGAGACGGTACTCGATCTTACCTGCCTTGATATCCTTAACGGCCTTCGTTACATCCATAGTAACGGTGCCCGCCTTGGGGTTAGGCATGAGTCCCTTGGGACCGAGGATCTTACCGAGACGTCCAACAACTCCCATCATATCGGGAGTAGCAACGACTACGTCGAAATCAAGCCAGCCATCGTTCTGGATCTTCGGTATAAGCTCGTCGCCGCCTACGTGATCGGCGCCTGCCGCCTCTGCCTCGGCGATCTTATCGCCCTTGGCAAAAACAAGAACCCTTGTGGTACGTCCCGTACCGTTGGGAAGAACTACCGCTCCACGGATCTGCTGCTCGGCATGACGTCCGTCGCAGCCTGTCTTGATATGAACCTCTACGGTCTCGTCAAACTTTGCCGAAGCAGTTTTCTTTACAAGAGCGATAGCCTCTGCAGGCTCATACTGCATAGCGCGGTCAATGAGCTTGGCCGCCTCTTTATATTTCTTTCCGTGCTTCATTATCCCGCCTCCTATTCTTCTACGGTAACGCCCATGCTTCTGGCGGTTCCCGCGATCATGCTCATAGCTGCCTCCACAGATGCCGCATTCAGGTCAGGCATCTTAAGCTCTGCTATCTCACGGAGCTTATCCTTTGACAGCTTTGCGACCTTATTCTTGTTAGGTACGCCCGAGCCCGACTGAATATTGCAGGCCTTCTTGATAAGAACGGCAGCCGGCGGAGTCTTGGTGATGAAGCTGAAGCTCCTGTCTGCGTAAACTGTGATAACTACGGGGATAAGAACGTCTCCCTTATCCGCCGTCCTGGCATTAAACTGCTTTGTGAATTCCACGATATTGACACCGTGCTGTCCGAGAGCCGGACCTACCGGAGGCGCCGGAGTAGCTTTCCCGGCAGGAATCTGCAGCTTAATATAGCCTTCAACCTTTTTTGCCATTTTATTTCCTCCTTTGTGGTAGTGGCGGAAGCCGGCAGCTTCCTCCCACTCTGCTGCGCTGATCCGCAAGAGCTTATCCGATATCCGCATCGGATACCGGGTGCGGCCGCGCGTTTTTCCGCGCCGGTTTTCATTTATGAAAACCCTGCGCCAAGGTGCGAACTTCGGTTCGCTCTGATCCGTTCAGCTTTCTGAACGGATCACTTTATATCAAAACAATTGATATCCTGTCCTTACCGTACCTAGGGCTCAGAGCCCCGGCACGTCAGTCCATTCTTGAGATCTCATCGAAGCTGATCTCCACCGGGGTCTCCCTTCCGAACAGCTCAACGTTTATCGTAGCCGTCTGCTTGCTCATATCCATCCTCTGGATGACGCCGATGGTATCCTTCCATACTCCGGCGACGACAGCAACGGTATCTCCCTCGCCAAAGTCAATAAATACGTTCTCGGTCTTGATCCCGAGAGGCTTCATCTCGTTTTCGCTTAAGGGCACCGGCTTGCTCCCGGGACCCACAAAGCCCGTGACCCCCCTGGTATTCCTTACCACATACCAGGTCACGTCATTCATGTACATATTTATGAGAACATAACCCGGAAACAGCTTCTTCGCGCTGGTCTTCCTTACACCGTTCTT
>DFEA01000085.1:5952-8290 GCA_002368575.1 Lachnospiraceae bacterium UBA3814
CATAGCCCGAATACGTATGAACAACGTACCAGCCTGATTCACTACTGTTATATTCTGCCATGGAAATCTCCTGCCTGATACATAAAGGTCAGCCCCCGATGTTAACGATAAAGTCAACGCCATACTGTAAAATGATGTCCAGGATGGCAATGATCACTCCCAGAACGAAGGAAACAACTACGACCGAAATCGTCTGCTTGGTGACATTCTCCTTCGTCTCCCAGTTGATCTTATGGAACTCAGCCTTTACGCCCTTAAAAAAACCGCCTGCCTTCTCGGAAACGGAAGCAGTCCCGGCATTTGAATTATTATCGCTCATTGTTCATTCCTCTTTTATTATTACTTGGTTTCCTTATGCAGGGTATGAGTCTTGCAGAATCTGCAGTATTTCTTTATTTCCATCCTGTCAGGATGCGTCTTCTTATCCTTGGTAGTATCGTAATTACGATTTTTGCACTCAGTACACGCAAGAGTTATCCTTGTACGCATGATAGTTTCCTCCGAAATCCTAAAATCTTTGCCGTCACAAAAAAAAGGGCACTGCCCTCAATCGCTATAAGAATATACCATACCCCTAACCTTCAGTCAAGAAAAAAAGTAAATTCATTTTACGGCAGCCTTCATTTCCCTTATGAACTCACCCACCTTACGAGGCGACTGTTCCTTATATTCTCCTATCAGCTTTACTATGGCGGACCCGACGATGGCCCCGTCTGAAAGCTTTGCCATTTCCGCAGCCTGCTTCGGTGTGGAGATCCCGAAGCCGATGGCGCAGGGAAGATCCGTATTCCTCCTTACCTCCTCGATGATGGCCTTTAGGTCTGTGGTTATCTCGCTCCTCGTTCCCGTAACGCCAAGGCTTGACACGATATAAATAAACCCTGAGGCCTCCCTCGCTATCATGGATATGCGTTCCCTTGAGGTGGGCGCTATCATGGATATCAGATCGATGCCGTATCTGTCGCATGCCGGCAGAAACTCCCCCTTTTCCTCAAAGGGAAGATCCGGCAGTATTATCCCGTCTATCCCGCATTCGGCGCACCGGCTCATAAACTTATCCGCCCCGTACGAAAAGACGACGTTTGCGTAGGTCATAAATACCAGAGGGATCGTGACCTCTGTCCTCAGCTCTCTTACCATATCGAAGATCTTATCCGTAGTGACTCCGCCCGAAAGAGCCCTCATATCCGCCTCCTGGATCACCGGTCCCTCCGCGGTGGGGTCCGAAAAGGGTATGCCAAGCTCTATGAGGTCAGCTCCGTTTTTTACGGCCTCAAGCACGCATTCCCTTGTCGTCCCAAGATCCGGATCGCCGCAGGTCATAAAGGGTATAAAGGCCTTTCCGTTTTCGAATGCTTTTTTTATCCTACTCATTTATATCCTCCCCCCTGTATCTGGCAATAGCCGCACAGTCCTTGTCTCCCCGTCCCGATAATGTGACCACTATTATCCTGTCCCTGTCCATTTCGGGGGCAAGCTTAATCGCATGGGCAACGGCATGTGAGGACTCTATGGCCGCTATGATCCCCTCTGTCCTTGCCAGGTACTCAAAGGCCTCCACCGCCTCCTCATCCGTGACCGGAACGTATTCAGCCCTTCCGATATCATGAAGGTAAGCATGCTCCGGCCCTATCCCGGGATAATCAAGGCCCGCGGATATGGAATATACCGGGGCTATCTGCCCGGCTTCATCCTGACAGAAGTAGGATTTCATCCCGTGAAATATTCCCGGGCGCCCCGTGGCAATGGTAGCCGCCGTCTCAGGGGTATCGATCCCTCTTCCCGCGGCCTCGCAGCCTATGAGCCTTACCTCCCTGTCTTCGATAAAATGATAAAAGCTCCCTATGGCGTTGGAGCCTCCTCCTACACAGGCAAGCACCGCGTCCGGAAGCCGTCCCTCCTTTTCGGCAAGCTGTGCCTTTATCTCCTTTGAGATCACCGCCTGAAAGTCCCTTACTATGACCGGGAAGGGATGGGGCCCCATTACCGAGCCAAGGCAGTAATGAGTATCATCGATCCTCCTGGTCCACTCCCTCATTGCCTCTGATACGGCGTCCTTAAGGGTAGCGGTACCGGTGGTCACCGGGATCACCTCCGCTCCTAAAAGCCTCATCCTGTATACATTAAGGGCCTGCCTTTTCGTATCCTCTTCTCCCATGAACACTACGCATTCCATGCCCATAAGAGCCGCCGCGGTCGCCGTGGCAACGCCATGCTGTCCGGCCCCGGTCTCGGCTATGAGCCTTGTCTTGCCCATCTTCTTCGCAAGCAGCGCCTGTCCCAGAACATTGTTTATCTTATGAGCCCCGGTGTGGTTCAGATCCTCCCTCTTAAGATA
>DFEA01000082.1:0-22045 GCA_002368575.1 Lachnospiraceae bacterium UBA3814
GAGAGTTTGATGATCTCGGTCCTAATGGCTCGGGAGTTTTCCAGAAGGTTTCCACTGCCTTTTCGATAAGCGCAAAGACCGCTCATCCTCATGAGGCGGCATTGCTTCTTAACTACCTTGTCAATACGGAGGAGGGAGCGCTGCTCATGTCTACCGAGCGCGGTATCCCCGCTTCAAGCGTAGCCTATGACGTGGTGAGCAAAGCGGGCAAGATAGATGAGACTACGGCTGCGGCCCACGCTGCGGTCATGGATGGCAGCCCTATGTACTGGAATCCTCTCTTTGACGATGCTACCCTTAAGGGAGATAACGCCGCATATAATGATGTTTACGGCGGACTTTCCTATAATGATTATGATGTGGAAACGGCAGCTTCCATCCTTTACGATGCTTATATTGCCGTAGCTCCCGCCAAATAATTAAAAACGGTATCATTAAACATAAAGCCTGTCAGAGTCCCTTTGACAGGCTTTATGTATACACAGCGATCTGTTCCTGTATCAGTCCGGTCACGGCCCATGACTGATACAGGGATCTTATGAAAGGAGGGAAGGCTTTGGCTATCTCTAAGTCCATAAAGCGGAATATCGGATTTTTCTTCATTATTCCCTGGCTGATCGGGTTCCTGGTCTTTAAGGCTTATCCGTTTTTATCTTCGCTTTACTACAGCTTTACGGATTATAATCTGTTTAAGGGTATACATTCCTATACGTTTCAGAATTATATAGACGTATTTACCAAGCCCCTTGAAACAAAGGCTCTGGTCGTCACCTTCAAATATGCCTTTATGACGGTGCCGCTCAAGCTCATAGCGGCATTGTTCATTGCCTATATCCTTAACTTTAAGATAAAGGGAGTGAATTTTTTCAGGACCGCCTATTATATCCCTTCCATACTCGGCGGCTCGGTTGCCATAGCGGTTTTGTGGAAGGCTATCTTTAACGATGACGGTCTCATACATATGATGTTTGAAAGTATTGGCCTTGAAGCACCCCGGTTCTTTACGAACGCGAACTGGGCGCTGTTCATGATCTGCCTCCTCAGGGTATGGCAATTCGGTTCGGCCATGGTCATTTTCCTTGCCGCCCTGAAGGGGATACCTGCGGATCTTTATGAGGCTGCCGCTATAGATGGGGCCGGAAAGTGGACACAGTTCTTCAACATCACGGTGCCTCTTATCACCCCGGTTATTTTTTATAATCTGATAACCCAGCTCGTGCAGGCTTTTCAGGAATTCAACGGACCCTATATCATTACGGGCGGCGGCCCGAGAAACGGGACTACGCTTATGTCGCTGCTTATCTACAATAATGCCTTTACCTCCTACGATATGGGTAAGGCAAGCGCCCAGGCATGGATATTGTTTATTATTCTGATGATATTTACCGCAATTTCCTTCTGGAGCCAGAAGCATTGGGTCTATTATGCGGATGATGACGGAGGAAGGTAATATGGATCATAAAGAAAATACTGTTGAAAATGCTCAGAAGAATCTGAAAAGAAGACATTTTATAAATGTTTCGCTGAGATATCTTGTCCTGATCATCGTCGGGATATTTATGGTATATCCCCTTGTATGGATGGTAGGCGCTACATTTAAGACCAACAGCGAGATATTTTCGTCTATAAACCCGATCCCGAAGGCTCCCACACTTGACGGTTATATCGGCGCGATGCAGAGCTCCGGCGGGAATATCAACATATGGAAGGCTATGTTCAATACCTACTCCTACGTGGTGCCTGAGGTGATATTTACCGTTATTTCCTCTGTTTTAACCGCCTATGGCTTCGGACGTTTTGATTTCAAGGGTAAGAATCTGCTTTTCTCGCTGATGATGGCTATGCTCTTCCTGCCGCAGGTGGTCCTTAATGTACCGCAGTTTATGCTCTTTAATTCCTTCGGCTGGGTGGGCTCAAGGCTTTATCTGCCCTTAGTGGTGCCCACGCTTTTTGCTACCGAGACTTATTTTGTCTTCATGCTGATACAGTTTTTAAGAAACGTTCCGAAGGAGCTTGAGGAATCCGCCCAGATAGACGGCTGCAACGTGGTCCAGAGGCTTACGAAGATAATAGTTCCGATGGTAATGCCGGCTATTGTGTCCTGTGCGCTTTTCAAATTCATGTGGGCCTCCAATGATTTCCTTGGCCCTTTGCTTTATGTTAAATCACCGGACAAATATCCCGCTACGATCTTTGTAAGACTGTCGATGGATGCGGATAACGGTTTTAACTGGAATAAGGTACTGGCGGTTTCGCTTATTTCCATTATGCCTAATATTCTCATATTTTTTGCGGCACAGAATCAGTTTGTGGAGGGGATCTCCGCAGGCGGAGTCAAGGGATAAGTCATGCTTAAAGGGATCTTCGATACAGATAATCCCGTAATGCGGGTATTTTTAAGGCTGGGCAATATCTGGTGGCTGAACATCCTCTGGCTTTTGACCAGTCTTCCGATAATAACCATAGGTGCGTCTACCACGGCGCTTATCTACAGCTCAATGAAGCTTATTAAGAACGAGGGCTATATAACAGGGAACTTTTTCGGCTCCTTTAAGGAAAATTTCAGGCAGAGCACAGTTATATGGGTCATATTTATCCTTGCCGGCTTTCTCCTGTCTGTTGATCTGTATTATTTCGGATACAGGACAGAACAGGGGATGGGGCCGGCGATCGGTATAAGCATTGCCGTACTGCTCGTGTACCTTAATTCACTGCTTTATGTCTTTGCGATACAGTCGAGGTTTTATAACACTGTCACAAGGACTCTTTATTATTCCCTCGTGCTTCCCTACAGACATTTAAAAGAGACAGTACTGATGCTTGTCACCGTTATTTCGCTTGTCATAGCTAATCATTATCTGAATCTGGCTTTTAATTTTATGTTCCTGAATCTGGGGATAGGCCTTACGGCATATCTGTTTTCAGTGTTTTATATAAGGATATTTGAGAATTACTAAGGAAAGACTGATTGATCAAGTCGGTGAAATGAAGGAGGTTTTTTTTCATATGCTTTATGATAACATACCTGTAACTGATGCGATAACGGAAAGGGAGCTCAGGCATGAAGCGCTTTCGGAGCAGGCAGGCGGCGAGGCGGTGGTGCTTCTTAAAAATAACGGTACGCTCCCGATAAAAAAGGGAGCGGTCGCTCTCTACGGACCGGGCGCGCGTGAGACCATTACCGGTGGAACGGGCTCGGGCAAGGTAAACGGCAGAAGGAGCATAAACATAGAGGAGGGGCTTAAGGAGGGAGGCTTTGAGATACTCACCTCCGGGTGGCTTGACAGGTACTCCGATAAGCGCAGGCAGAGCTTTTCCGAGTTCAAGGAAAATGCCGCGAGGCAGTCCGAAAGGATAGGTATGCCTGAGCATCTGGTGATGATGCACAATCATTTCTACGAGCCTGCTCCCGTAAGTATAGAACCGGAGGATATCTTTAACGACAGGACCGATACCGCGATCTACGTTATCTACAGAAATTCGGGAGAGGGAGCCGACAGAAGGGTCATGAAGGGAGACTATCTCTTCTACGAGGAGGAGCTTGAGAACTTAAGGCTCCTTTCGGATAAATACGAAAAGCTGATCCTTATCTTAAATATCGGCGGGGTCATGGATATGAAGGAAACGGACCTGATCCCCGGCATCGGCGCGATCCTTCTTATGAGCCAGCTTGGAAATACGGGCGGAAGAGTGATAACGCGGGTGCTTACCGGAGAGGTGGTCCCTTCCGGCAGGCTTTCCGATACCTGGGCCAGGAATTATGAGGATTATCCTTCCTCGGATACCTTTTCGGATAATGACGGGGATGTGAACGATGAATATTATAAGGAAGGAATATTCACGGGCTACAGATATTTCGATACCTTTTCCGTAAAGCCCTTTTATCCCTTCGGCTACGGGCTTTCCTATACGGAATTCAGCCTTGCGGGAGTGTCTGCCTCTGTTAAGGGGAGCCTTTTTTCCGTAAAGGTCAGGGTGGAGAACACGGGAAAGGTCTTTGCGGGCAAGGAGGTCGTACAGGTCTATGTCTCCCAGCCCGAGGGAAGGCTTAAAAAGCCTGTACAGGTACTTGCCGGGTATAAAAAGACCGGTGAGCTAAAGCCCGGGGAGCGGGAGGATGTGGATATAGAATTTGACATAAGAGAGCTTGCCTCCTACGATGCGGAAAGGGCAGAGTGGATCCTTGAAAAGGGTGACTATATCATAAGGATAGGAAAAAACGCGGCAGATGCCGCCGCCTTTACGGTCCTGACGCTTAACGAGGAGAAGGTGACCAGCCGTCTTAAGAACTGCTTCGGCGGCAGTACGGAGTTTGATGAGCTTACTCCTCCCAAAAGACCGGTAAACGAATCTCCTGAGGGCCTTTTAAGGCTTGTGGCGGATCCGGACACCATCGGTACGGAGGCTGTGGAATATACGGTCAGAAGAGAAGCTCTGACGCCCTGCAGCGGTACCGTAAGCTTTGAGGACGTGCTTAAGGGTATTCACACCGCGGAGGAGCTTGTGGCACAGCTTTCCATAGAGGAGCTTGCTCATTATTGTGTGGGGGCGCAGGCGGTAAGATCGGAAGAGGGCTTCTCGGTAGTGGGAGATGCTTCAAGAGCCGTCCCCGGAGCGGCAGGGGATACCTCCTCAAAAGGCTTTGAAAAATACGGGATACCGAACATCGTAATGGCGGACGGGCCTGCGGGGCTGAGGCTCATTCCCCATTTTAAGACATTAAGGAACGGAGAGCTTGTAAAGGGAGGCCAGATAGTAGGAGAGGAGCCTGTTCCCTTTGATCCCTCGGTGCCTTTGGAGGATACGGTGGATCATTATCAGTACTGTACGGCTCTGCCCATAGGCTGGGCGCTGGCACAGACCTGGAATGAAGAGCTCATATACGAGGCCGGAAGGATAGTGGGTGCCGAAATGGAGCTCTTTGATGTGGATCTGTGGCTTGCCCCCGCGCTTAATATTCACAGGAATCCTCTCTGCGGCAGAAACTTCGAATACTTTTCCGAGGACCCTCTGCTTTCGGGAAGGATGGCCGCGGCCATTACAAGGGGTGTGCAGAGCTGTCCGGGGAAGGGCGTCACAATAAAGCATTTTGCCGCAAACAGTCAGGAGGCAAACAGGTATTTCACCAATTCCCATATAGGGGAGAGGGCGCTCCGCGAGATATACCTTAAGGGCTTTGAGATAGCCGTAAAGCAGGCAGAGCCTTATTCGGTAATGACCTCATACAACCTGTTAAACGGCATTCATACCGCAAACAGCTTTGAGCTTAACCAGAATGTGCTCAGGGACGAATGGGGCTTTGACGGGCTGGTGATGACCGACTGGTGCACCTCCATAGATGATCCGGATATTACGGGTCCCAATAATTCACCCTATCCCATATCCGCCTCAACAGGGTGCGTATGGGCGGGGAACGATCTTCAGATGCCCGGAAGGCTCATCAACATAGAGGATCTTATCAGTGCCGTGAGCGATGATAAGGAGGTCGACGGCTTCAGGCCCGGCAGGGAGGACCTGGAGCACAGCGCACTGAACGTTATAAAGACTGTCGTGAGGATATTCAAAAGCAGACAGGCGGCAGAAGCTGATGCATGATTATTCATAATGTACGATTTTTCTTTATTTTATTTCTGTTTTATTATAAAATTATGAATAAAGTGATCCAATGTCATTGATTATACTGTAAAATGTATATGGCACCTTCTGCCATGCGGAGATTTGTGATGAAATATATATCCTGGAATGTAAACGGCTTAAGGGCCTGTCTGGGCAAGGGGTTCATGGATTTTTTCAATGAGGCGGAGGCCGATGCCTTCATGCTTCAGGAAATAAAGCTTAAGGAGGGGCAGCTTGAGCTTTCGCTGCCCGGTTACCACAGCTATTATAATTACGCCGAAAAGGCCGGTTATTCCGGGACCGCTCTGTTCTGCAGGGATGAGCCGCTAAAGGTCATGTACGGAATGGGAAAGGCGGAGCATGACGGGGAGGGCCGGCTTATCACCGCGGAATTTCCAAAGCACTTTCTGGTCACCTGCTACACTCCGAACGCAAAGCAGGATCTTTCAAGGCTTGAATACCGGATGGAGTGGGAGGATGATCTCAGGGCTTATCTCAAGGGCCTTGAGGAGAAAAAGCCTGTCATTCTCTGCGGGGATCTGAACGTAGCCCATAAGGAGATTGACTTAAAGAACCCGAAGACCAATCACCATAACGCGGGCTTTACGGATGAGGAAAGGGGAAAGCTTACCGAGCTACTTGCCGCGGGCTTTACCGATTCCTTCCGCTATCTTTATCCTGACAGGGAGAACATATATTCCTGGTGGTCCTACCGCTTTAAGGCAAGGGAAAAGAATGCCGGCTGGAGGATCGATTATTTTATCGTATCGGACTGCCTTAAGGACAGGATAAGGGAGGCGGTGATACATACGGAAAGAGAGGGTTCCGATCACTGTCCGGTGGAGCTTGACATAGATATATGAGCTCCCGCCGGCGTGGACTGAGATAATAATTTTTAATGAAACTACCGAAGGACTGGGACAAACCCGATAAACATAATAATGAGTTATGCCGGCTGTTTCAGAAGGGAACATTTCCATGCGGCTCCTTTTCTCTTCCATACAGGTTTTTTTCACCGGAAGGACGGGGCAGCGGAAAAAAGCTTCCCCTGGCGGTATATCTGCACGGCGCCGATGCCATCGGGACGGATAACGAGCTTCAGCTTTCAATGCATGATATAGGGACGATGCTTGCCCTGCCCTCCTGGCAGGAAAGGCATCCATGTTATATACTCGCACCCCAGTACGGACCGGGTCAGTACTGGTCCGACGACTATGTAAAGCGTGGGCTGCTGAGGCTTATACATGCCCTTGCCGAGAGGCCGGGGACGGATGAGAACAGGATATACATCTACGGCTACAGTGCCGGGGGCGTGGGGACGCTAAGGCTTGTAAAGGAAAATCCCGGCCTTTTTGCGGCGGCGCTTTCCATATGCGGGGCCACAAATGCCGAGGGCCTTGATGAGCTTGTAAAGACTCCTCTGTGGCTCGTTCACGCCGCGGATGATGAGATAGTAAAGGCTTCGTACCATGGCGGGGAAAGTGTCTGGGCCGTTCATTACGGCTCGAGAGACATCTATGAGGCGTTAAAGGATAAGCACGAAGACCTCAGGTACACCGAATTTAAAAAGGGTGAAATGAAGAAAATATTTTCGGTAAATCCCCACTGCTCATGGGTAGCGGTTTCCGACAGAGATAACGATGAATTCAGAGAATGGCTTTTCTCCCGGAGTAAGAGTGACATATGAGAAAAAACTACGATGATGTCTATCTCAATTACCTGCACAGCCTGGCCTGCGAGCCCTATACCCTTAATATGCTGGGAAGGGCGGTAAAGGATGTGGCGGAGCTTTACCACATCTGCGGAGTGGAAGCGGAGCTTGTCGGAAGCTTTAATGTGGGCCCCAATGAAAAGGATCTGCTCATATTTGAAAGCAGCGATATCATTCCCGCGGGTGAGCCCCTGCGCTTCAGCTATCACATCAGCGAGCACAGGAACATCCTTATCTATATTTACCCGGGCGTCCGCAGCTTTGACAGGGACGAAAGGAAGGAGCTTGAGTTCTTTGCCGCGGGCATGGTTTTTTACCTTGAGCTCATATATCTTGAGAACACGGTATTCAATGTATATTCAAGACAGGAGATAAGCGGAGTATTAAACTCCTCGGGTTATCTTTACAGGGTGGCCGAGCTTATAAAGAGGGATATCCCCTTAAGCCTCTACAGCGCGTTTTACTTTAATCTCAAGGACTTCGGGGACATAAACAGGCGTTACGGCCGGGAGATCGGGGACCAGCTTCTTAAGTATTACGCGAAAATGCTTGAGGGCCTTGCCGGGCGGGATGAGATAATAGGTCACCTCGGCGGCGATAATTTCATGGCACTTATAAAAAAGGACGGGCGCCGGAAATTCATAGATCATATTTCCGATGCCACCATTGCCATGCCCCTTGACGAAACGATAGAGGAATTTAAGATATCGGCGACGATCGGGGTGTGGGATATAACCACTGACGTAAGCGACCCGGGCGAGGTGATAAGCAGGCCCTCCATTGCACTTAACCAGGCCAGGAACGTACTGCACCAGAGCATCGTCTCCGCCTCTGATAACCTTATAACCCAGCTCAGTGAGCAGAGATCCCTGCTTAAGGTGTTTGACGAGGCTCTTAAGGCGGAGGAATTTGCGGTTTACTATCAGCCCAAGGTCGATTCCCGTACCGGGCTGTTAACGGGCGCCGAGGGGCTCGTCAGGTGGTTCAGAAAAGGCAGGATGATATCCCCGGGGGTATTCATACCGGCGCTTGAGGAAAACGGAAAGAGCATAAAGCTTGACTGCTATGTCCTTAAGAGGGTCTGCAGTGATATCATGAAATGGAAAAGCGCGGGGCTTGACCCGGTGACCGTTTCCGTCAACTTCTCAAGAAAGGACCTTAAGGACAGGAGGCTTTCGGAAAGGATCAATTCGATCATTGAGGAGTCAGGCATAGATAAGAGGCTTATAGAGATCGAGCTTACCGAGTCCGTTGATACGGAGGAGCACGGTGTGCTCACCGATTTTATCAAAAGGCTGTACGACCTGGATATAATGACGGCCATCGATGATTTCGGAAGCGGCTATTCCTCACTTTCGACCTTAAGGGAATTTCAGCTTCATACCCTGAAGCTTGACCGCTCCTTTGTAAACACGGATGATTTCTCCTGGAAGGACGAGATAATCCTGCGCGACATCATTCATATGGCGGAGGAGCTTTCCATGGAGGTGCTCTGCGAGGGCGTGGAAAGGGCCGATCAGCTTGCCCTTTTAAACAGCGTGGGCTGTTACATAATACAGGGCTTTTATTATGACAGACCTCTCCCACGGGAGGAATTTGAAAAGAGGCTCAGAGACAGAAGGTACATCAGGTAACAGGTAGTAGTTTTATGAAAAGGCAACAGCTTTACGGCAGGATAAGATTAGCAGCTATCATGATCAGCCTGACCTGTCTTCTTACGGCAGTGATGATGATCTTTACGCTGTTTAACGATCTGCAGTCGGACAATGCGATAGAACCCGATACCCCTGCGGAGGTTTCCCACAGGGTACTTTTCCTGTCCTCATATAACCCGCAGTATTTTACCGCGGACGACCAGCTTGCGGGGCTCAAGGAGAGCCTGTACCCGAACGGGGTGGAGTTTGACACCGTCTATATGGATGCCATGAATTACAATTCGGTAAGTGATAAGATGGCATTTCATGAATACTTCACCTACAGGATGAAGGGCAGGAGAAAATATGAGGCGGTGATCGCGGGGGATGATAATGCCCTTGAATTTGTGATGCAGTATCAGGACGAGCTTTTTGACGGACTGCCCGTCATCTTCTTCGGGATAAATGATATGGAAAGGGCCGGAAAGGCGGGGAAAAACCCGATGATGACCGGGTATTATGAGGTGAATTACCTCTCTCAGACCATCGATACGGCCATAAAGCTCTTTCCGGACATAAAAAAGGTCGTCGCCCTTCATGACGAATCGGAGGCCGGAAAGGCGGATGCCGAGATATTCCTTGATGTGGGAAGGGATTATCCGGATTATGAATTTTCCACCATTGATACCGCTTATATGACGCTTACGGAGTTTATCCATGCCTTAGAGCGCCTTCCGAAGGACTGCATGATCATATATATGACCTGTTATTCGGATATCGACGGGATCACCTATTCGCTGCTTGACAGGACAAATGTGATCATAAGCAATACCGATCAGCCGGTCTTTAGGAACTATCTGGGAGCCGAGGGGACCGGCATCATAGGAGGCACCTACCTTGACGTACGTAAGCAGTGCCGGCTTGCGGGAGAGCTTGTGGCTTCGGTGCTTTCGGGAGCGGACATAAAGGATCGGCTGGTGGACACCGAGGGCTCGGGAATATCCTCCTACGATTACACGATGCTTATGAAATTCGGCCTCGATCCCGCACTCCTTCCTCCGGACAGCATTATCTATAACAGACCTCAGACCTTTTTTGAGGCCTACGGCTACATACTGCCTCCGGTGCTCTTTATCACCCTCGCGCTGCTGATGCTGCTTACGGCGGCCATGCTCACGGCTAAAAACGCAAAGCTTGCAAACGAGGAGCTGAGAAGGTCCAAGGAGACGATCGAACGCTCCGAGCAGGAGATGCGCTACAGGGCTGAGCACGATGAGCTTATGGGGCTGTTAAACCGGAGAGCGGCCGCGGATCATCTCAGGGCGGAGCTTACCGCTCAGGACACCTACAGTGTGATAATGGCTGATATCGACGGCTTTAAGAACGTAAATGAGAGCTACGGCCATCAGATAACGGACGAGATACTTGTCACCATAGGAAACAGTATAAAGCAGCTGGCCGGTGAGAACGGGTGGTTTGCGGGAAGATACGGGGGAGATGAGTTCCTGTTCATGATAAGGAACAGGCATGTGGAGGCAGGAGATGATGTTACCGGGCTGCTGCTTGAGCTCTTCAGCCGTCCCATCCCCATATCGGGTGAGACCGTGGCCCTTGCCGCAAGCATAGGTGTTTCCAATTCGGACGGGGAGACCTCCACGGATCAGCATGTGCTCAATGCCGAAAGCGCCATGTACGTGGCAAAGACCCGCGGCGGGAACGGAGCCTTTGTCTTTGATGAGAAGATGAGACAGAAGCAGAGGGATGATGAGCGGATCAGGGAAAAGCTCCTGGAGGCCTTTGAGAATGACGGCTTCTATATGCTCTACCAGCCTCAGATCGATGCGGTGACGCAGAAGGTAAGCGGATACGAGGCCCTTGTAAGGATGAAGGAGCCGGGGATATATCCCGGCCAGTTCATACCGGTCGCCGAGCAGAACGGCTGGATATGGAAAATAGGCAGGATCACCACCGAGCTTGTGATAAAGCAGCTTGCAAGCTGGAGGGATCAGGGACACGAGCTTCACCCGGTGTCGGTGAATTTCTCCAGCAATCAGATAAATGACCTGGGATACCTGAGCATGGTGAAAAGGCTCCTTGAGGAATACGATATTCCGGCCGGATATCTTGAGATCGAGATAACGGAGGGGCTGTTCTTAGAGCGCTCCAACCAGTCATCGGAGCTTTTCCAGCGCTTTAAGGATCTCGGGATAAGGCTGCTCATGGACGATTTCGGAACGGGCTACTCCTCCCTGGGTTACCTTACCTATATACCGGTTGATGTCATAAAGCTTGACAAGTCGCTGGTGGATGCTTATCTTGTGGATGGAAAGGATCTTTTCATAAGGGATGTCATCCAGCTTATGCATGACCTCGATAAGGAAATGATAATCGAGGGAGTGGAGGAGAAGTGGCAGTACGAAAGGCTCAGGGAATTCGGGGCGGAGACTATTCAGGGCTATTATTTCAGCAAGCCTATTCCGTCAGATGAGGCGATCGTTTTTAAGGTGAAGGAACAGGTGGAGGAGTAAACAGTCCGGTAAAAACATTGCAATGGAGCTTGTAGATGAAGTCATCGCTGAAGCGAAGGGCGAGAAATAAAAAGAGCAGGGTACGGGAATCGAACCCGCCTCCTCAGCTTGGGAAGCTGATATACTACCGATGTACTAACCCTGCCTGAAAGCGTTTCCCGGAGCATTCCGGGACAACAGATATTCTTTTCTTCGGAGCACCTCCGAACATTGTTTATTTTAAGTATTTTTGGTATACTTGTCAAGCTGTAAATTGCAACTGTCAGGGCAATCGCTTAATACCTCAAGGCTGTGTGGGATATGCTGATCATAAAAAAGCTCGTCTCTTCGCGGCTGCAGCTCAGATACGGGCTTTTTATGATCTGCATATCCCGCCGGGTTTTATGAGGGTATTAAGCGATTGTCCTGTGCAACTGTTCACCCTGAGGTGAATAAATATAATACAGGAAGGGGAAAAAATGGTACAGTCAAGGACTCACAACTGCAATGAGCTTACGATCGCAAACGTAGGAGAAAGGGTGACTCTTGCAGGGTGGTATGAAAACATGCGCAGAGTCAGCAAGAATCTCGGGTTTCTTATCCTGCGCGACTTCTACGGAACGACGCAGGTGGTGGTAGAGAATGAGGAGATGATGGAGTCTCTTCACGGGATAAATAACGAATCTACGCTTTCAGTTACGGGAACCGTAAGGGAGCGGTCCAATAAAACGGATACTATAGCCACGGGCGAAATAGAGGTGGTTCCTGAAAGGATCGAGGTCCTGGGCAAGTGCATATATAATGAGCTGCCCTTTGAGATAAACCATTCAAGGGAGGCTGACGAAGCGGTAAGGCTTAAATACAGGTTCCTGGATCTGAGAAACCCTGCCGTAAAGGAGAAGATCGTGCTGAGGAGCAGGATAGTGGCAGAGCTCAGAAAGAGCATGCTTGAGCATGATTTCCTTGAGATCACCACACCCATACTTACCTGCTCGTCCCCTGAGGGAGCCAGGGATTATCTTGTTCCGTCGAGGAACCATCCCGGGAAGTTTTATGCGCTTCCGCAGGCGCCCCAGCAGTTTAAGCAGATACTTATGACCGCGGGCTTTGACCGTTATTTTCAGATAGCTCCCTGCTTCAGGGATGAGGATGCCAGGGCAGACCGTTCTCCGGGAGAGTTCTACCAGCTTGATATGGAAATGGCCTTTGCGACCCAGGAGGATGTGTTCTCGGTGATAGAGAGCGTGCTCCCTCCGGTCTTTGCAAAATACGGGATATATAAGAAGGCTTCCGCCGCGCCCTTTAAGAGGATATCCTACAGGGACGCCATGGAGACCTACGGCTCTGACAAGCCTGATCTGCGCATCGACCTGACCCTTAAGGATGCAAGCGGGGTCCTGTCGGAATGCGGCTTTGAGCCCTTTGCCGGACAGACCGTGGAAGCGGTAGTCGTATCGGGCTTTAAGGGGACAAGGAAGGTCATAGACAGGCTCTGTGCGGATACGGAGGTTATAAGCGGGAAAAAGGCTTACTGGTTCAGGCTTGACGAAAACGGTGAGCTGGTGGGAGGAATAGCCAAATTCCTTCAGGACATAAAGGAAGAGGTAATAAAGGCGCTTTCGCTTGAAAACGGCGACTTTGTGGGGCTTACCGCGGGAAAGAAGCAGGACGCGCTTAAGAGCGCGGGGGCACTGAGGAAGCTTTTGGGCAATGTGTCTGAGGAGCATATGAGGAAGGACTGCTACGAGTTCTGCTGGATAGTGGATTTCCCCATGTATGAGATCGGTGAGGAATCGGGAGAGCTGGAATTCTGCCACAATCCCTTCTCGATGCCGCAGGGCGGGATGAAGGCGCTTGACGAGCAGGATCCACTGGAAATACTCGCATATCAGTATGACCTTGTATGCAACGGGGTAGAGCTTTCCTCCGGCGCCGTAAGGAATCATGATCCGGAGATCATGGTGAAGGCCTTTTCGCTGGTGGGCCTTAGCGAGGATGCGGTGAAGGCAAAGTTTCCCGCGATGTACAACGCCTTCTGCTACGGGGCTCCTCCCCACGCGGGAATAGCTCCCGGGGTGGACAGGATGGTAATGCTCATAGCCGGCGAGGAAAGCATAAGAGAGATCATTCCCTTCCCGATGAACAAGATGGCACAGGACGTGATGATGGGAGCTCCCTCCGAGGTGGAGGAAAGGCAGCTTAAGGATGTGCACATAAGGCTCTGTATAGAGGAAGAATAAGGCTCTTTGGAGGTCGCCCCGTGGAGAGATATCACTACGATAAAGCATTGCTTGAATTGATGGAAAGCAGCCCCGTCCCCTTTGCCGTATATCAGTTTATCGACAGGCGGGTAGTCACCCTTGTGCTGTCCCGTGGCTTTTTAAAGCTCTTCGGCTATGAGGATCCGAAGGAAGCCTATTTCCTTATGGACAATGACATGTACAGGGATACTCATCCGGATGATGCCGCAAGGATAGCGGATGCCGCCGTGAGGTTTGCCACAAAGGGAGGGAAATACGACGTAGTATACCGTACCAGGATCAACGAGGGTTACAGGATAATCCATGCCAGGGGCGAGCATAAATATACCGATACGGGCCAGAGGCTCGCGGTGGTAGCTTACATGGATGAAGGGGCCGACAACCCCTCCGAGAGCGAATACGAGACCGAGCTGAACCGGTTTTTCAACAAGGCCCTGCATGTCAGCAGTCTTTATCAGAGCGCAAGCTACGACCAGCTGACCGGGCTTCCCAATATGAGCTATTTTTTCGAGCTGGCCGAGGCCGGAAGAGGCAGGATAAGGCAAAAGAGCAAGGAGTCCGCGATCCTGTTCATGGATCTGAACGGAATGAAGAGCTTTAACCGAAAATACGGGTTCAATGAGGGCAACAGGCTTATCCATGAGTTCGGAAAGCTCCTTGCGGAGCATTTCAGCAATGAAAACTGCTGCCGGCCGGGACAGGATCATTTCGTTGTCTTTACCGATGCGCACGGTCTTGAGGACTCTCTCAGAGAGCTCTTTGAGAAATGCGGCAGGATCAATTCCGGGAAAAATCTTCCGGTGAGAGTGGGGATATATCCTGACAGCTTCGGCGCGGTGGACGTAAGCACTGCCTGTGACAGGGCAAGGATAGCCTGCAATGTCGACAGGCATGCCTACAGGTCCAATTTCAGATATTTCAACGAGGATATGCTGAAGGGCTTTGAAAGGCGTCAGTACATAATCGACAATCTGGACAGAGCCCTAAGGGAGGAGTGGATAAAGGTTTATTACCAGCCCGTAGTACGCACGGCAAACGGCAGGGTCTGCAGCGAGGAGGCCCTGGCAAGGTGGGATGATCCGAAGCTCGGACTTTTACTGCCTGAGGATTTCATTCCCTATCTTGAGGATGCAAAGCTTGTGGACAGACTGGATCTGTTTGTGCTCGGGCAGATGATCAGGAAGATAAAGGGGCTTGAAAAAAGAGGCTTTACCATTGTCCCTGCCTCCGTGAACCTTTCCAAGGAGGATTTTGAGACCTGCGACATAGTGGGAGAGATAAGCAAAAGAGCGGATGAGGCGGGAATAAGTCATGACAGGCTTATTATCGAGCTTAAGGAAAGCACCATCAGGAAGGACTTTGATTATATGAAGGAGCAGATACTGCGCCTTCAGGAAAACGGCTTTCCTGTATGGCTTGACGGCTTCGGGAGCGGCAATTCCTCTCCGAACATCCTTCGTGACATAAGCTTTGATCTTATAAAGCTTGATATGAGGCTGCTGTACGAGCCTGACAGGGTATCGGGCAGCAGGGTGATCATTGAAGGGCTTATAAGGACGGCCCTTGCCCTCGGGATCGAGACTCTTGCGCAGGGATTGGAGACTGAGGAGCAGGCACAGTTTCTTACAAAGGCCGGCTGCACCAGGCTTCAGGGCTTTTACTACTGCAGGCCCGTGACTGAGGAGGGCATCTATGAGCGTTACCGAAAGAACATACAGATCGGCTTTGAATCACCGGAGGAGGCAAAGCGCTGCGGGGAAGCATTGACGCAACAGTTCACCGAAGGGGGGACCGTTACACATTGACTGAGGCTTCGGCATAAGTTTACATTTTTTTATTTGACGGCGGATGCTTTAAGTGTTATTATAATCTAACGAAGGGATTTTATGCCCTTTTACATATTAACGAGGCAGGGATGCCTGTTTGCCGGCCGGACACGGCGGCAGTTCAAAGGAGTGATGAATATGTCAGGATTTGGGATAAGCGGCACGACAGATTATTCAGCATTGTTTTCCTCATTATCCACAAATAATTCCGGCTCTGCAAGCTCCGGGTCAAATATACTGGCGGATTACGCAAGCATAAGGAACGGCAGCTACGCAAAGCTGGCAAAATCTTATTACGGCAAGTCCACAAATTCCAGAGCGGCAGCTGCGGAGAAGGCAGAGGCCGAAAAGGAAAAGAAGATCGAGCTCTCCAGCACCAAAAATGTTTCTTCGAAGCTTTCGGAGGCTGCTACGGCGCTTGACGATAAGGCCTTGTTCGAGAATAAGATAACCGTTAAGGACAAGGACGGCAACGAGACCACCGATTATGATCGTGAGAAGATCTCAAAGCTTGTAAACAATTTTGTTGACAGCTATAATGCCATGGTAAAGAACGGAGGCGATTCCACTGACAATTCCGTTCTGAGAAGCTCTCTTACGATGGTAAACACCACAAAGGTGAATGAGGGACTTCTCGGCAAGGTGGGAATATCCATCGGAGAGGACAATACTCTTTCGGTAGATGAGGACGCGCTGAAGAAGGCTGACGTTGGAACGCTCAAGACACTGTTTTCGGGACATTCCTCCTATGGGTCGAATATCCAGAGCAGCGCAAGCACTATCCAGAGGGCCGCACAGAGCGGTCTCGGTACGCTTTCAGGCTATACGGCGGGTGCCGTAAGCACACAGAATGTGGATACCGGCAGTCTGTTCTCAAGCTTCACATAGGAAGGGCGGGGACATTACAGCTTCCGGGAATTATTAAGCGTAAGCAGCATTTTTTTCAGAAAGGGTCTGCGGACCGTCTGAGGGCGGTCCGCAGCAGTAAATGATACGGTGTGGGTACCGGATCATTAAATATACAGATGTTCAGGCAGCTGCCTGAATACTCAGGTCATCTCGGATGACATCTGCAGGAATGGCGGAATTGGCAGACGCGCACGGTTCAGGTCCGTGTGATAGCAATATCATGAGGGTTCAAGTCCCTTTTCCTGCACTTACACGCAGAGAGAGCAGATAATATCTGCTCTTTTTCTTATCGCAGAGCCGCCGAAAGGGAGATGTCAGCAAGCTGACCGGCGGCTCGCGGGCGGGCAGGGTGCGGCTTTATCTTCCCTGCCCGATTCACAGAGCTGTCGAAATGAAGGTCGCAAAGGAGTATCATTATGAAACGGATCCTGGCTTTTATCGGAGTGGGACTTCTGGTCGGCATGTATCTTATGACGCTTGTTTTTGCCCTGAGTGGTTCAGAGAATTACTGGGGGATGCTTATGGGGAGCGTCAGCGCTACGATCATCATCCCCGTGGTGCTTTATGCCTATAATCTCGTTTACCGTCTGCTGAAGGATAGAAGAGCTGCGGCAGACCGGGGCTCTGAGCAGACGGAGACCGAAGCGAAGGGGACTAAAGCGGGAGAGGCGAGATGAAGATATTAAAGGGAATCGGATATGGCTTAATAGGGCTTTTGATCCTGCTTACGGGCTTTATCGTTCTCTGCGCTCTGAAGCCCGACCTTTCATCCAAAATATCGGATCTGCTTGCGGGACGGAAGGCTCAGGAGGCACAAGCCGAGGCCCCGGAGGAGAGCGCGCCCGAGCGTCCCTCTGTCCTTGACAGGCATCAGGATATCGATCCGGACCAGAAGGAGCCTTCCGAGGAGGCTGCCGCCACGGAGCCGGAATATGATCCGCTGTCGGATGCTCTGCTTCACGGCTCGTCTGAGACCTATATTCCTCCCTCGGAGGAGGATATCGTCATTCCCGACTCCGTTGCGGGAAAGGTGGGCTATCAGCCCATAACCGAGGAGATCGAGGATATTACCGACGATGAGGCTGACAGGCTCTCAAAGGAGCTGGGGTACGGAGAGGAGGGCGACGGCCTTAGCTTCGATCCCCTTTTCTATCCCTACTACAATATGCTGAACGATAAGGAAAAGCATCTTTACCGTCAGATCTACGCAAACACCCTGGCCTTTAACAGGCAGTTCAGGCCGGTGGAGAGCCTTTCCGAGGATTATATGCTGGATACCTTCATGGCGGTATACAACGATCATCCGGAGCTCTTCTGGCTGGATACGGGCTATGCCTGCAAATTCAAGGGCGACGGGACCTGCATAGAGGTGGATCTGAGCTTTAACAGGACCGCCGATAATTACGGAACGGCCAAGGCCCAGTTCGATAAAAAGGCGGCTGAGCTTATCGACGGCGCCGCTCCGCTCACCACGGATTACGGCAAGGAGCAGTATGTTCACGACAGGCTCATTGAAAACGTGGCCTACCAGATATCCTCAAGGATGAACCAGAGCGCCTACAGCGCGCTGGTGAACGGGGCGACGGTCTGCGCGGGATACGCAAGGGCGATGCAGTATGTTCTTATGGAGCTGGGGATACCCTGCTATTACTGCACGGGCTATGCGGGGGAGAATCATGCCTGGAACATCGTGGGGCTGGACGACGGCTTTTATAACGTAGACGTGACCTGGGACGACTCGGACCAGGGACAATATGATTATTTCAACAAAACGGATAAGGATTATGCCTCCACACATATCAGGAAGGATCTGTCCGTAAACCTTCCGCCCTGCAATGCCACCAAATACAGGGTAGACGATATGGCGCCTCTTGAGAGCACGGCCGCAGAGCCCGACCCTGACCGCAAGCGTACCCTTGAGGAGATAGGAAAGTCTCAGGAGGACGTGATAAACACTCTGGAGGATTATTATTACGACTGCTATAACCAGGTGATAAGCAGGGGCGCGGGAGAGTATGAATTTGAGAATCTCATAGGCAGCGAAGCGCTCCTCAATCAGGTATACTCGATCTATTCAAACGGGGATTACAAGCAGGGCTTTATGGACAATGCCGTAACCGCGGTGGGGGCAGGCACCTATGACATGGACCTTCTGGTGGAGGAGCTTCAGGGGCATGTCTTCAGGCTGACCCACAGGATAAAGCTCGGGTATTAGGAAATTACTATGATCTATTTTGAAACGGGAAGGGAGCTGGATGTAAGGCTTTACAAGACCGCAGCGATGCTTGATGACAGCTTCCGTCCCTGCGGGAAATATATACTGGAGGACGACAGGCTCATAATCCTTGGCGGTATACAGTCCGTGTCGCTTAACCCGCTCATGCGTGAGGCAAGTGTGGAAGCACCTTTTAAGGGCTTTGATCTTTCGGGCAAAAAGGCCAGGCTCATAAAGACGGATTCGGCCTCCGGCAGGCTTATAAAATCCATAAACGATTCATACAGGGAGTGGTTCGAGATAGATCCATTCTCTAATT
Organism: Lachnospiraceae bacterium UBA3814; assembly: GCA_002368575.1. Classification (GTDB taxonomy): domain Bacteria; phylum Bacillota; class Clostridia; order Lachnospirales; family Lachnospiraceae; genus UBA2868. The sequence continues at coordinate 18,999 of DFEA01000082.1, forward strand.
TTATGGAATTTGAGGGCGAGCTTTTGGAGACCAACAGGGAGGTCTCGGAATATGGGCTGACCCTTGTCTGGAACAGCCAGAATATGATGCTTTATCAGAATTCCGCTCCCGTCACCTATGAACAGGGCCTTCAGTTTATAATAGACAACGACATCTATGAGGACATAGGGCAGAACCTGAGCGAATGGCTCAGGGACGCGCGCTACTATAAGGAGACCGGCCAGGACGACAAGGCCGTAAGGATGTACGAAAGGCTGATAAAATATATCGATCCCTCTGTGAGCATCTATTCGGAGACGGCGCTCTCGCTCGGAGAGCTGTATTACTTTAACAGCAATTACGATGAGGCTCTCAGGATGTATTACTGCTGTAACCCGGAGCACTTAAGAAGCAAAAGGGATTTCTACGTTCACATCGGGCACGCTCTGCTTGACCGCAAGATGAAGAATTTTGAGAGCGAGATAAAGATATATTACCGGAGCCTCCTTGATCCGGGGTTTTATGAAAACAACCACCGGGTGGTGGAGTACGCCTCCTCGGAGATCGCCGCCAATTATACGGAGTATGAGGAGGTATGCTTAAGGATCGGCAAGCGAAGCTACGAGCAGGGCAGGGACCGGCTCATCGGCACCGCCGGGCAGAACGGCGGGCTCGTTGTGAGTGATAAGTCAGAAGCCGTCGAAGGCGGTGTCTGCGTTCCTGAACAAAAGGATGCCGTTTACGCTCCCACAGCACTACCCTTAAAGCCCAGAAAACGCTATGAGGACATAAAGCTCATCAGAAAAAGGAATATAGAGGACATTCCGGGGGAGAGCGTTGAGAGCCTTCTGTCAAAGGGGCTTTCGGAGCTTAACAGCGGAGAATACCAGAAGGCCTATGAGATCTATGTAAGGCTTGCGGAAAAGACCGGAAGGGGATCGGAGGTTTATACCTGGGCGATGCTGCAGCTGGCAAAGCTCTTTTCCTTTTTTGATGATTACGAGCATGCCCTTTCCTGTCTTACGGAGTGCGACAGAGAAAGCTTCGGACTGGTGTACAGGTATGAGGATTATATGCTTTTATATGTCCATGCCAGGATAGTCCTTGACGATTTTGAGAGCGACAGGAGGTTCAGGAAGCTCATACGCGGCAGGTATGACCATTATTTTGCAAGGTTTGACAGAGAATATTTTTTTATGACCAGGGACAGAAACCTTATGGATGCCTTTTCCAAATATGAAAGAGAGTGCAGGGAGAACATCCTGAACCAGTAGCCGCGAAGAGACGGACTTTTTTATGATCAGCATATCCCACACAACCCTGAGGTGTTAAACGATTGCCCTGCCAGGGCAAGAATGGGTATTTATGTTTGTAAAATAGTGTGGTAAAATCATTTATAATGTAGTTTTTAAGGAGGTAGCGATATGGGTTTGATACAGGCTGCATTAGGCGCGGCAGGCGGCGCGCTGGCTGATGCATGGCGCGAGTTTTTTTATTGTGAAGCGCTCCCGGCGGAGGTCCTTTTAAGAAAGGCGAGCAAGTCCACAAACGGCAACAGGAGCTCAAATACAAAGGGAAACGACAATATAATAAGCAACGGCTCTGTGATCGCAGTTGCCGACGGGCAGTGCATGATCATAGTAGATCAGGGGAAGGTGGTAGAGCTTTGTGCGGAGCCCGGCGAGTTTTTATGGGATTCCAGCAGTGAGCCCAGCATTTTTTACGGTAAGCTGGGAGCCAATATAATAGATACCTTCAAGCAGATCGGAAAGCGTATCACCTTTGGCGGAGATACCGCAAAGGATCAGAGGGTATATTATATCAACACAAAGGAAATACCCGGCAACAAGTACGGGACCGCAAATCCCGTGCCCTTCAGGGTGGTGGACAAAAACATAGGTCTTGACGTGGATATCGCCATAAGGTGCCACGGAGAATATTCCTACAGGATCACCGATCCCATACTCTTCTATACTAATGTATCGGGAAATGTTACTGCCGATTACAGGAGGGATCAGATCGACTCACAGCTTAAAACGGAGCTTATGACGGCCTTACAGCCGGCCTTTGCGAAAATTTCGGAAATGGGCATAAGATACAGCGCTCTGCCGGGACATACCATGGAGATCGCTGATGCCCTGAATGACGTGCTGTCCAAAAAGTGGACGGAGCTTCGCGGTATTAAGGTGGTTTCCTTCGGCGTCAACAGCGTAACGGCCTCGGAGGAGGACGAGCAGATGATCAAGAATCTGCAGAAGAGCGCCGTGCTCAGGGATCCTACGATGGCTGCCGCCGCTATAACCGGGGCTCAGGCCGACGCCATGGTGGCGGCTGCAAAGAATGAGGCTGCCGGCCCCATGATGGCCTTTGCCGGGATGAATATGGCAAACCAGGCAGGCGGGATGAACGCCGCGGATCTCTTTGCCATGGGACAGGCCGGCAAGCAGGCGGCTCCTGCCGCTCAGTCCGGATGGACCTGCTCCTGCGGGGCGACGGGCAATACCGGAAAGTTCTGTTCACAGTGCGGCAAGCCAAAGCCCGCGTCTGATTCCTGGGTGTGCGAATGCGGAACCGAAAATACCGGAAAATTCTGTCAGAACTGCGGCAAGCCGAGACCGAACAGCGCCACTTTTAAGTGGAAATGCAATAAATGCGGATGGGAGCCTGAGGATATGAACAATATTCCGAAGTTCTGTCCCAATTGCGGCGACCCCTTCAACGATGCCGACAGGGTGAATGTATAATTTCAGACTAAAAGCACAGGCAGCTGTCTTTTTTGATAAAGACAGCTGTTTATGCGGAAATGATTTTGTGTAACAGACTTTCCCTTCATCTACCAGAGGAGATATTATGAAAAAACGTGAGGATATAAATAAGATTCTGATCATAGGCTCCGGGCCGATAGTGATCGGTCAGGCCTGTGAATTTGATTATTCCGGGACCCAGGCCTGCAAGGCTCTTAAACGGCTGGGGTATGAGATCGTACTCGTAAATTCTAATCCGGCGACCATAATGACCGATCCGGAGACCGCGGATGTGACCTATATCGAGCCTCTGAACCTGAAGAG
>DFEA01000082.1:22117-29795 GCA_002368575.1 Lachnospiraceae bacterium UBA3814
CTTACACAGATAATCGAAAAGGAAAGGCCTGACGGGCTTCTTCCGAATCTCGGAGGCCAGACCGGGCTCAACCTCTGTGCCGAGCTTTATAAGGCGGGGGTCCTTGAGAAATACGGAGTCAAGGTCATCGGCGTACAGGTGGATGCCATTGAAAGAGGCGAGGACCGTATCGAGTTCAAGAACACCATGAAGGAGCTGGGGATCGAGATGGCCCGCTCCGAGGTGGCATATTCCGTGGACGATGCGCTTAAGATCGCCGAGAAGCTGGGGTATCCCGTTGTGCTTAGGCCTGCTTATACCATGGGCGGCGCCGGTGGCGGTCTTGTATACAATGTAGATGAGCTTAAGACTGTCTGCGAAAGGGGGCTGCAGGCATCCCTCGTGGGGCAGGTCCTGGTGGAGGAATCGGTGCTTGGCTGGGAGGAGCTGGAGCTTGAGGTGGTAAGGGATGCCGCCGGCAGGATGATCACGGTCTGCTTCATCGAAAACATCGATCCCCTTGGAGTGCATACGGGCGATTCCTTCTGCTCGGCGCCTATGCTCACCATTCCCGAGGACGTTCAGGCAGAGCTCCAGAGGCAGGCCTACAGGATAGTGGACCGGATACAGGTGATCGGCGGTACTAATGTTCAGTTTGCGCGGAATACAGAGGACGGAAGGATAATCGTGATAGAGATCAATCCCCGTACCTCCCGTTCCTCGGCGCTTGCCTCAAAGGCCACGGGCTTTCCCATAGCTTTAGTGTCCGCGATGCTTGCGGCGGGCCTTGAGCTTTGCGACATCCCCTGCGGCAAATACGGCACTCTTGATAAATACGTGCCCGACGGGGACTATGTCGTGATCAAGTTCGCAAGGTGGGCCTTTGAGAAGTTCAGAGGGGCCGAGGACAGGCTGGGAACACAGATGAGGGCCGTCGGCGAGGTAATGAGCATCGGCAAGACCTATAAGGAGGCCTTCCAGAAGGCGATCAGGTCGTTAGAGATCGGACGCTACGGGCTCGGAGGGGCGAAGGATTATGCCGAAAGATCAAAGAAGGAGCTTTTGAACCTTCTGCATATCCCCACAAGCGAGCGGCAGTTTATCATGTATGAGGCCATAAGGAAGGGCGCTACCACCGATGAGCTGTACGAGCTTACAAGGATAAAGCCCTGGTTCATCGAGCAGATGAGAGAGCTTGTCGAGGAGGAGGAAAGGCTCCTTGGCTATAAAGGGACGATCCCTCCTGAGGCTGTGCTGAGGCAGGCAAAGCAGGACGGCTTTTCCGACAAATACTTAAGCGGCCTGCTTCAGGTGAGCGAGGACGCCATAAGGGAAGCAAGGCTTAAGGCGGATATCAGGGAGCACTGGGAAGGGGTGCATGTAAGCGGGACCCCGGACAGCGCCTACTATTTCTCATCATACAACATTACGAAGCAGGAAGGCGCAGGGGGACCGGCCGGTAAGGATAAAAAGGGCAGCGTGATGATTCTCGGGGGAGGCCCCAACAGGATAGGGCAGGGAATAGAATTTGACTATTGCTGCGTACACGCCGCCAAGGCCTTAAAGAAGCTGGGCTTTGAGACCATAATCGTAAACTGTAATCCCGAGACCGTATCCACCGACTATGATACCTCTGACAAGCTTTATTTTGAGCCTCTGACCCTGGAGGATGTTTTAAGCATCTATGAGGAGGAGAAGCCCCTGGGTGTGATCGCCCAGTTTGGCGGACAGACTCCGTTAAACCTTGCGGCCGACCTTAAGAAGAACGGGGTCAATGTACTGGGCACCACGCCTGAGACCATAGACCTTGCGGAGGACAGGGACAGGTTCAGGGAGATCATGGATAAGCTCGGTATTCCGATGCCCGAGTCCGGAATGGCCATAAACGTGGAGGAGGCCACAGAGATAGCGGGCAGGATCGGGTATCCGGTCATGGTCAGGCCTTCATACGTGCTTGGCGGAAGAGGGATGGAGGTAGTTCATGACGATGAGCAGATGAAGGTGTACATGGCCAACGCCATAGGTGTGACCCCTGAGCGTCCCATACTTATAGACCGGTTCTTAAAGAATGCCCTTGAGTGTGAGGCCGATGCCATAAGTGACGGAGAAAATGCCTTTGTTCCCGCCGTAATGGAGCATATTGAGCTGGCAGGCATCCATTCCGGTGATTCGGCCTGTGTACTGCCCTCCATCAATATTCCGGAGGAATGCGTTAAGACGATAAGGGAATATACACAGAAGATAGCCCGTGAAATGGATGTGAAGGGGCTTATGAACATGCAGTACGCCATAGAGGACGGGAAGGTCTATGTACTGGAGGCAAACCCCAGGGCTTCAAGAACGGTGCCCCTTGTGTCAAAGGTATGCGATATCAGGATGGTTCCTGTCGCCACTGAGATAATCATGATGCCCATAACGGGAAAGGGGTCTCCGGTAGGGGAGCTTAAGGACGTAAAGCTTAACCACTGCGGGGTCAAGGAGGCCGTCTTCCCCTTCAACATGTTCCAGGAGGTGGATCCGATCCTCGGGCCTGAGATGAGATCGACCGGTGAGGTGCTTGGAATGGCCGAAACCTTCGGAGAGGCCTATTACAAGGCACAGGAGGCCACGCAGAACCCGCTGCCCTTATCGGGAACGGTGCTCATAAGCGTAAACGACAGGGATAAGGCGGAGCTTATCGAGGTGGCAAGGGCCTTTTATGACCTGGGCTTTAAGCTGATCGCCACAGGCGGGACCTGCGATATGATAAACGGGGCAGGGATACCCGCGGCAAAGACCTTCAAGCTTCAGCAGGGCAGGCCGAATATCCTGGATGCGATCACCAATCATGAGGTAGACCTTGTAATAAATACTCCGGATGATAAAAAGGGAGCCGGGGACGACTCCTACATCAGGAAAGGGGTCATAAAGGCCAGGATCCCGTATATTACCACAATGGCCGCCGCCCGGGCATCGGCAGCAGGCATAAAGACAATGCAGCACAATATGACATCGGTAAGATCGCTCCAGAGCTATCACTCGGCGATCAATGCAAAGGACCAGGGTGCTTCCACCTGATCCGTCCACTGAAGATATAGTAAAACGAATCATATTCGTTTACTATAAACTGTCGTTTCACTTATAAGAGGTTTTTATCATGGTGAAAAGAAAAGCTGTAATTACGATCCTTTCGGATGACGACACCGGAATAGAATCACTGGCGGTGCTTTTAGAGGAGAGCTACATCGTTTATGAGCTTAAGGAGACCGATGATGTAAAGAATCTCATGTCCGAAAGACCGGTGGACATTGTTATCATCAATCTTGACAGGATGGTGGAGGAACGTCTCAGACTTATTTCCTACATCAAAAATGACAGGAGCTATCATAACGTTCTTGTCGGCACCATCTCCGAGGGGATCGGGACCGAGCTTTCCAACCGGGCCATCTCCCTTGGGGCGAATTACAGCTTCAGGCACCCGATAAACGCCGCAAGGATAAAGCGTCAGATAGACAATGACGTTTCCACCTTTATCGGAGAGCTGATAAATGTGCGGGACGGTCATTTTGACCTTGTATCCAGAGCGATGAATACGCTCCGTACAATGAATATGGGCTATATCTCCCTCTATCTTGAGGATGAGTTCTTTACGGAGTTCGTAGGCGAAAACGCGCTAAAGCTTTTGGGCTATGATAACGGAAACGGCCCGAGCACAAGGACCGTCAGGGTAAGCGAGCTGGTGCATCCCTCCGACTACGGGGATTTTTATGATATGCTTACCGCCATAGTGGACAGCGAGGATACCCATAACATGGTCCTAAGGGTGAAGACCGCAACCATGGATTACCAGCGGTTTGAGATCCATGTTAAGGGTTTTGAGGTCTGGGACGGTGTCAGGCATTTCTCCGTAATAATAAGACGCTCGGATAACGACGAGCCTATAAATACGGATCTGAGGGCAGAGCTTGCCATCTACAGGGAAAACTCCAAGATAGATATTCTCACCGGGCTGTACAATAAGGAGACCTTTTTCCTTGAGGGCGCAAGATATATCGAGGAGCATCCCGAGACGCCGTATGTGGTAACGGTATGGGATATAGACCGCTTTAAGGCCATAAACGAGATGTTCGGCACCGCGGCGGGAGACAGGCTTATCATAGACTTTGCGGAATACTTAAGGAAGGAGCTGGCTTCGGGGGATAACCTTTGCGGGCGGATAAGCTCCGATCACTTCATCAGCATGACCCCCCTGGACTTCCATGAAAGAAATCTGGTGAAGATGCACAGGATCGTCTACGGGGAAGTAAAATGGCATTCCCTCGATTATAAGGTCTATATGCATGCCGGCATCTACAGGCTGGAGCCCCAGGACGACAGCATCGCGGTGGCCTGTGACCGCGCCACCATGGCAATGCAGGCTGTCAAGGACAGCTATATCAACAGGATAAACTATTTTACGAAGGAGATGAGGGACGGGCTTCTGTACGAGCAGGAGCTTGTAAGAAAAGCCGACCCCGCCATTGCAGGAAACGAATTCTTCGTAATGTACCAGCCCATCGTTGACAGCCATACCAGGGAGATCGTCTCCGCCGAGGCTTTAGTGCGCTGGAGAAAGCAGGACGGGGGTCTCATTTCTCCGGGTGATTTCATCCCTACCTTTGAAAAGAACGGCTTTATCACAAAGCTGGATCTGTTTGTATGGGAGCAGGTATGCCGGTTCCAGTCCTTCAGGAAAATGGAGGGAAAAAAGACCGTTCCCATCTCCGTAAACCTCTCAAGGATCGATTTCTACAACGAGGATCTTTATGAGAAGCTGCAGAGCATCGTTGACAGGTACGGCATCGATTCCTCCCTTATCAAGGTAGAGGTCACGGAAAGCGCCTACATGGACCAGCCCGAGACGCTGATGAACATAGTGGAAAGGTTCAGACGCTCGGGGCACCAGATACTTATGGATGATTTCGGAAGCGGCTTTTCATCCTTCAACATGCTCAAGGATTTCGCCGTGGATATCCTTAAGATCGATATGAAGTTCATGGATTCACTGGATACCTCGGAGCGTGCGGGAAATATCCTTTACAGCATCATCCAGATGGCCAAGGCCATCCATATGCAGATCGTTGCCGAGGGCGTCGAGACCAGCAACCAGTACGAGATGCTTAAAAATATGGACTGCGACTGTATACAGGGCTATTATTTCCACAGGCCTCTTACCGAGGGGGATTTTATCAAACAGCTGGAGACCTCGGAGGCTGAAATAGCGACCGATGCCATCGGGCTTTATGACAGGATACTGCTTTTGACCGGAGATAAGGAGCAGCCGGGACAGCTTACGGAGATAATGGAAAACCGGATAGAGCTGCATACCGTTTCAACGGCAAAGGAGGCGGATGAATTTCTTAAGAAGAGCTTTTCCTCGGTCAGTCTCATACTCGTGGATTACGAGTCGATCCCTGAGGAGTGCGAGGCCATCATAAAAGAGAAGAATTCAATGATCTATTTTACCGATATTCCTCTCGTTATAATCGCCAGAAGCGACAATATTAAGAATACACAGGTCTTCATCGGACATGGCGCCATTGATGCCATAAGGACGCCCTTTGAAAAAAATGTGGTGAAGCAGAGGCTCAGAAGGCTCATAGATTATTACGGGATGCAGACCGAGAAGCGCACCATAAACGTTCTTAAGAAGAGCATGCTGTTAAGGCAGCAGCTGAATTCCTTCTTTGAGGACAGCATCGCGGGAATCGCCCGGATCATAATAGACAGGCAGGACAACTGCGCTATCAAGGAGGTTTCCTATGTTAACGAAAGGTTCCTTGAGCTTCACGGCATTACCCTTGAGGAAGCGCTGAAGGCCGAAAGGCTTGAAAGGCTTACCTCAAATGTCCTCTTCACCGAGGTGGAGAGCTTCAGCGACGCGGTTTATTATTCCATTACGGAAAAAGCGCATTATGTTTCCAGGGAATATCTTCTGGAAAAGAAGGACGGCTCCGCGGTCAACTGCCTTGCGGCCTGCTCTCTCCTTTATCTGGGAGAGGATGTGAAGATGGATCTGGTCGTTCTGGAAAGCCCGAGCAGTACCGAGGAAAGGGCAATGGATTTTATTTCCGCAATCTGTGCCCGGGCTAACGATGATATGAACATGAGAGTGTTCCGCTATTACTTCGATGATGATATCATGGATCACTACCGCAGGGGTGAGGACGGAGGATATATCAGGGAGATCCTTTACAATGCTTTAGACAATCTGCTGGCGGGCTTTGATATCCCGAAGACCTCAAGAGAGGCCGAGGGCATAAGGGAGATGATATACGGGCTTAAGATAGGAGAGAAGAGGGTAGAAAAGAACCTGATCCTTCATGTAAGGGATCAGGGAAAGAACTGCAAACGCTGGTACAGGATGACCTTTGAAAGGCTTGAGACCGCGGTAAACAGGCGCTGCGCCCTCTGCATCATAGAAAATATCTCCCGGGACAATGACCTTGAACATCTTGTATGGACCAATAACGTTTACAACAGGGTCATGAACGAGAATGCGGTATTCTATCTTGAGGCGGATATCACCGACAACCGTGTCATCAATGAGGAGGCCTTCGATATCTTAAAGGCTTACGGCCTTCCCGAGATATTCACCTATGATGAATTCGTAAAGGTCTTCGATATGACGGTATCTTCGGAGCATATCGAGGAGGTGAGGAACATTGTGGAGCGTCAGAGGCTCCTGTCGGACTTTGAAGGGGGAAGCACCTATAAAAAATTCTCCTTTATATCAAAGACACTGGATGTTCCTGTCTGGACAGATTATGACGGACTTATCCTGCTTGAAAAGGACCCCGAAAACGGCCACGTCTGCATAGGCTTAAGGATCACGGAGTCGGAAAAGGTATAATACAGAAAAAAGATACAGAAAAGCAGGCAGCAAAGGCTGCCGGAGACATAAGGAGGAGAACCTTGTTAGATATGAGATTTGTCAGGGAGAATCCTGACATCGTTAAACAGAATTTAAGGAATAAATTTCAGGAGGAAAAGCTGCCTCTTGTGGATGAGGTCATTGAGCTTGACAGGGAGTCAAGAGCCGCCAAGAAGGAGGCCGATGAGCTCAGGGCACAGAGGAACAAGCTCTCAAAGCAGATAGGCGCGTTGATGTCCCAGGGCAAAAGGGAAGAGGCTGAGGAGATAAAAAAACAGGTCACCGCGGATTCGGAAAGGCTTGAGGAGCTTGAGAAAAAGGAAGCGGAGCTTACGGAAAGGGTCACGGGGATAATGATGGTGATCCCCAATATCATAGACCCTTCGGTCCCGATAGGAAGAGACGATTCCGAAAATGTCGAGGTAACAAGGTACGGAGAGCCCTTAGTGCCTGATTTTGAGATCCCGTATCATACGGATATAATGGCGGCCTTTGACGGGATAGATCTGGATGCCGCAGGCAAGGTCGCCGGAAACGGCTTTTATTATCTGATGGGAGATATCGCGAGGCTCCATTCCGCCGTTATTGCCTATGCCAGGGATTTCATGATCGACAGGGGCTTTACCTACTGCGTTCCGCCCTTCATGATCCGTTCGAATGTTGTTACCGGGGTCATGAGCTTTGCGGAGATGGATGCCATGATGTATAAGATCGAAGGTGAGGATCTTTATCTTATAGGCACCAGCGAGCATTCCATGATAGGAAAGTTCATAGACACCATAATTGAGGAGGACAGTCTCCCTCTTA
>DFEA01000057.1:0-22314 GCA_002368575.1 Lachnospiraceae bacterium UBA3814
GCTGACGCAGCGTGATATTTTGGTTAAAAGTTAACTGCCTTCGGACGATTTCAAGGGAAAGACTGATCATATCAGTCTTTCCTTAGATTTAACGGATATTCAAAGCTGACTTTATGGAACATTCCCTTGAAAGAGAGGGAAGAATCTGTCATACTGTTAGCTGTGAACTTTGACCTTTAAAAAACGGTTTTGGAATGAATACCGGAGTACAGAAAGGAGCTTACTGTGATCAATGTAAGATTCAAAAAAAAATCAACGATATTTGATGTCCTGATAACCTTCGTAGGTGCGGTTTTATCCGTAGGGACTGTGATATACGGAGTATGGCAGCTTGGAATCAACGAAACGTGGCCGGAGCTTGTATTAAACGTATTCTATATAACCTGTATAGTGCTGATGGCCATGTATTTTTTTAATTACCGCATCACCTCTATGCAGTTCAATTACTGGAGCTCCCTGTGTGTGGGAGCCACGGTACTGCTTCGCGACATTCTTTTCCCGCCTCCGCTGGCTTTTTTCGGAATACACCTTGCCTGCCTCACGTTATCGGTGCTGCTGGTGCTTATGCTTACCTACTTCTACGCCCGAAAGGAGTGGAAAACATATTCAAAGCGTAATCTGTGGATGATCTGCATCGTCGACATGCTTATCGCGACGCTTTACATGTACGATATCTATCTGGAGCCTTCCAACGAGTATACGCAATACGTGCTTACGGAGATCTGGATACGTCCCACCGTTACCTATGGGCTGGTGGCATGCTTTGTTTCGGAAAAGGAAGAGCAGAGATGAAGTGATCATCAGGATCCGTACTCTGAGGTTACATAGAAATTAAGCACTGCAGTCAGAGTGGCAAGGAACAGATATGAGCTTGAGTCGATAATGCTGTCGGTCATCATCGATATATTGAACAGTAACCCATATAATACCGCCCCCGGATACATTGACAGAATATTTTTCATTATTGCGTTTTTTTGAGAACGCTTCATTCCCGCTCCTTTATCCGTCAAATCGATCTCCTGATTAAGGAATCAGAACCCAGGACGTTTGAACCTTCAGCTGCGGACACAAAAAAACAGAAACCGCCGATATCCTATCCCGCGCTTTCAGCTTACATAACTATAATCTCTCTATATATATAGATATATATAGATTGTGTCAATACTTTCGGATTATTTCAGAATTTTCAGATTATTCAAGCGCCTTACTGCAGCATTTTACTGCGGATACTCTTTGGTTTTACGATACTGCGCTCTGAGGACTTTTATCGTTTTGAATATAGACCGGGAGAGAGAAATCATGTAGAATAATACATAAGGAGTTAACCGGTATAATAGCTCCCTTGCGGGGAAAGGACAGGATAAAATGAAAAAGAGAATAACATTCGCCGTGCTGGTCATGATCGGATTGATGGTATTGCCTGCATGCAATACATTTATTCCGTTCGGCCAGACCTCGTCTGCTCCGGCTTACGTGGAGGGAGGCCTGACCTTTACTACCGGAGGAGAGCAGGGAACCTACTATCGGTTTGGTCAGGCTCTTGCCCGGGTGATCTCGGAGAAAACCGACACGGCTCTTAATACCGTTGTTTCCGGCGGCTCTCAGGATAATATAAACTCCGTTCAGAGCGGCAGCGCAATGGTTGGCTTTGCCCAGACGGACGTCCTTTCCTATGCGTATGAAGGGACACGGCTTTTTGACAGTAAGGCCGACAGGATCTCCCTGATAGCGGAGCTTTATAAAGAGCAGGTACAGATCATCACACTGGATCCGGGCATCAGGTCCGTCGACGACCTGAAGGGAAAAAGTGTATCTATCGGAGCACCCGGTTCGGGTGTGTATTTCAATGCCATTGACGTCCTTGCGGCTTATGGGCTTGATGAGCATGATATAAACCCTACTTATCAGAGCTTCTCTGATTCCATGAACGACCTTAAGAGCAGAAAGCTCGATGCGGCATTTGTTGTTGCCGGGGCCCCCACCTCTGCTGTTTCCGGACTTGCGGCAACTGAAAATATCTATATGATCAGCCTGGATGAAGATCATATCAACAGGCTTATCGCAAGCTCTCCGTTTTACAGTAAAGGAACCATCGGCAAGGCTGTCTACAATACATCCGCCGATATAAATACAGTAGCTGTGGGAGCTGTTCTTGTCGCAAATGACGAAGCATCGGAGGAAGATATCTATAATATAATCTCCGGGATATATGAAAATAAGGAGGCTGTTTCCAGGATCCATTCAAAGGGGGCTGAGCTCGATCTGCAGACTGCCTCTGAGATCACCTCTGTCCCCTATCATCCCGGAGCGGCGAAGTATTATGCCGAAAAGGGTATCAGTGTAGCTGTTAAATAACGGAAAGGACATTTCTTAACAGCAGATTCGTAATAACTATGAGCCTTTGAGGAGAGAAGCAATGAACGTGATCGAGTTGGATATGTATCAGGCGCTTGGCGTAGCTGTTATCATGCTGCTGATAGGCCGGATGCTTGTGGGGGAAATATATTTTCTGAGAAGATTCTGTATTCCGGCACCTGTTGTGGGCGGTCTTCTCTTTGCGATCATTCACGTTATCTTAAGATCTGCGGGCATACTTGAATTCAGCCTCGATGTGACCCTTCAGAATGTCTTCATGACCGCTTTTTTCTGCTCCGTCGGTTATATGGCAGCGTTTGATGAGCTGAAGAAGGGCGGGATCGGAGTAGTAAAGTTTCTTATTCTGGCAGTTTTGATCGGGTGTATTCAGGATGCTGTGGGAGGCTTCGGTGCCGGATTGTTCGGTCTGGACGGGAAGTTAGGGCTGGCAATGGGCTCCATAGCCCTGCTGGGCGGCCATGGAACCGCAGGCTCCTTCGGCCCCTTCCTCGAAGACATGGGCGTGGCCAATGCTACTACCGTCTCTGTTGCGGTTGCGACCTTCGGACTTATCGCCGGCTGCGTTATCGGCGGTCCGGTCGGTACATCCAAGATCCGCAAATACAATCTGAGATCTTCAGACAGCCGGGATACGGAGACCATGGAGGTCAGTGTTGATCCCAATACCGGTGCTCTGGATAAAGATAATCTGATGGATGCCGCGATCTATATTGTGATCGGGGTAGGTATAGGCACTGTAGTTTCTGCGCTTCTCAACAGTTTCATCACACTGCCCGGATACATCGGTTCAATGCTTGTGGGCGCGGTAATACGCAATGTGCAGGCAGCCCGCCGTATAGAGGTACCGATGCCGGAGATGAGCGCTCTCGGTAATATCTGCCTTTCCATGTTTCTCGGACTGGCGATGATCAACCTGAAATTATGGCAGCTTGTCAGGCTGGCTGTGCCGATGATCATTATTCTGCTTATCCAGACCGTTATCGTGTATTTCTACGCCTCTTATGTGGTATTTAACGTCATGGGGCGGGATTACGACGCGGCAAACCTTTCCTCCGCCTTCTGCGGATTCGGAATGGGCGCGACACCGAATGCCATAGCCAATATGCAGGCCATAACCAGTCAGTTCGGCCCCGCGCCCGTGCCCTTTATGATCGTGCCGTTAGTGGGAGGCCTGTTCATAGACTTCTTCAATTCGGCAGTTATTACCGCCTTTGCTAATTTTCTTTAAGGAACTTTATTAAATTTAGTGTTGATTATAAATGGCCGGGATCAGCCTTTTCGGGAGGCTTTAACTCCATATCCACATGAACCACGCCCTCTTCCAGGTATTCTCCTGAGGTAACCTTAAATCCAAGTCTTTCATAAAAGGACACCGCATGCTTCTGTGCGTCCATACGGAGCCTGTCACATTGCAGCCGTTTCTTTATGGCGGGGATGCTCTGCTTCATCAGGCTCGTGCCGATGCCCTTCCCATGCTCTGTGGTCAGGACACGGCCTATACTAATGTCCCCGTTATGCCTGTCATCACGATAAGCCCGTAAATATCCCCTTACCCGGCCATCATCCCAGAAAAAGCAGTGCAGACTCTGATAGTCCACATCGTCCTCGTCGACATAGCTTATCCCCTGTTCCTTAACGAAAACAGCTGCCCTTGCCTTAAGGATCTCATAGACCTCACAACCGGAAAGCTCTTCAAAGGTTTTTGCTTTAAATTCCATCTTCACACCTGCTGTAAATGATAATTACACCGTGTTTCCCGGTGCATTATAAAGCTTTGAGGCAGGCCGCGCAAGAGCTTAATGCCTTCAAGGCTGTGTGGGTTATCGATGTAAGATCATATAGCTATAAAACACGTAAGATGTTACAATATCTTACATGCACCTGTTTTTCACGGTGAAGCCGTCTTATTGTAATGGCAGATATCCTGCCGTAGAACTGGAGAAGTACGATGATTAAAAGGATCATAAAATACCTGGATGCCCCGGATATGGATCTGCAGAGCAGATCCTTTATCCTGCTGTCTGTGATCGCTCTTTCGGGGCTTTTCATCGCCCTTGTTTCCGGAGTGATAAGAGGAAATATACAACATGACGCTCCTTCGGGCAAATGAAAAGGGACTTGAGCTGAAGGTGGAGGCAGACCCCGATATGCCTTCCGTGCTGTTCGGAGATGAGATCAGGATAAAGCAGATAATCATTAATCTCCTGAATAACGCGGTGAAATACACATCAAAGGGATCGGTGAGTCTTAGGGCAGGCTGTTTCTGACCCGGCGCCTCTGGGGAAACCGGATTTTAACGGTCATAAGGCAGCAAGGCAGAGGGAGGGCTGTCTGTTTACGGCTCCTGCCGCAAGCATCCTCATAGTGGATGATAATGAGCTGAACCTTGAGGTGGAGAAAAAGCTCATAAAGGAAACTCTTGTTTCAGTCGATACTGCGGAAAGCGGAGCGGATGCGCTGAGGCTTACCGGGAAGAAGCGCTATGATGTGATCCTCATGGATCATCTTATGCCGGGTATGGACGGTGTGGAATGTCTCCGAAGGCTTCGCAGCCAGACGGAGGGAATGTGCGGCGACGTTCCGGTAATGATCCTTACCGCAAACGCGGGAGGCGAGAACCTTGAGCTGTACGAAAAGGCAGGGTTTGACGGATATCTCATGAAGCCCGTGTCCGGAAGAAGTCTGGAGGAAGCTCTTATGAAGCACCTTCCGAAGGATAAAATGATCATAAGCGGCACTGAGGAAGCAGATACCGTGAGCATGACCCCGCAGAAGGATATAACCGCGGCGGAGGAGGGCGCGGATAAAGCTCACTGGTATGAAAAGATAGACGGCATTGACGGTGGGATCGGCATTGAGAACTGCGGTGATGAGGAGGGCTTCAGATATGTTCTTGAGATCTTCTACAGAGATATATCAGAGAAGTCGCAGGAGCTTGAGACCCTTTTATCCTCAGGCGATATCGGTAACTATACTGTAAAGGTCCACGCGCTTAAGAGCTCGGCTAAGATCATCGGCGCGATGGAGCATGCGGAGGGAGCCTTTGGCCTTGAAAAGGCCGGTGAGGCTAAGGATATGGAATATATAAGGGCGCATCACGGTAAAATAATGGAGCTTTACAGGAGCTTTTTAGAGAGGCTGGCCCCATTGTATGAGGAAGTGTGATCATTTCCAGAAATGCTGTCGTTGCAGGGCTGAGGAGGAAGGAAAGTGCCGGGGGAAGATAAAGGGTAGCTGTTCGACACAAGGTGGTGAACAGTTACGATAAAGGCAGAATAAATAAAAGACGGTCAGGACAGCGGAATTTTTAAGGAATGTTTCGTTCAGCAGGCTGAACTGTAAGTCAGAGTAAGCGCTGTCCTGACCGCCCCAGGGAAGACCCTGTCATCAATTCCTGCCTTAAGCAAGGCACAAAGGCTTAAGCTCAGGAACGATTATCGAAGTATAATGAGGTTTGTTTCTTTATCAATATACCGTTTTCCACTCATCAATGTTTTCCGGATTGAATTCATACGGAGGGCCAAGGATGACCTCAGTTCCGCCGTCTTCGGCCTCTACTATGGTGTAAGGGCTGTTCTCCATACTGCCTGCTTCAAAGGTTTCGCCGGCAGCTCCGGTGATGGTCCCGTCTACCAGAGCTATGGAGGTGTATGCGCCTAAGCGACCCACATCCATGGGATTCCACAGGAACATGTAGGGACAGGAGTGAGCATCGTCATCACCTATGTATTCAGCCATTTCCGAGGGAAGTCCGAGGCCGGTGAGCTTGACCTTGGAGCTCTGATCCTGAAGGACCTTTGCGGCAGCGGCTATTCCTACGGTGGTAGGCGCACAGATCACCTTAAGATCGGGATAATTCTGTAAGAGGGCCTGAGTCTGGTCTGTGGACTTCTGAGGCTCGTCATCGCCATAGGCAACCTCTACCAGGTTCAGATCCGCATACTTGCTGTCAGTTTCCGCAATAGTCTTCATAGCGGCGATCCAGGCATTCTGATTTGCGGCCTGAGAGGTGGCGGAAAGGATGGCATAATCACCTGAGCCTCCTGCCAGATCATAGATAGCATCCATGAGAGCCTGTCCTATTTCATTCACACCAGCCTGATTAACGAAGGTAGCACGGCTGTCGGGGTTTACCTTGGAATCAAGACAGAGCACTTGGATACCGGCGTCTCTCGCGTCGGCAATAACACCGGCCAGGGCATTTTCGTCATTGGCCGCAAGACAGATAGAGTCCACGCCCTGAGAGATAAGGGACTGAATGACGCTGATCTGCGCATCGGCAGTAGCGGATTCAGGGTGCTGTACTATGCAGGTGCCTCCTTCTGCCTCGATAACCTCCTGGAAACCCGAGGCTTCCTTCTCGTTGTAAGGATTTCCGGCGGATTTTGTCACTATAGCGTAGGTGTGACCAGCCGCTCCGGAAGCAGCCGCGGCTGTGTCCTCAGCAGCAGCCTCCTCGGCAGGAGCCTCATCTGCGGGAGCGGGCTCCTCCGAAGCCGCGGATGTATCCTCCGCCTCGGAAGAAGCGGGAGCGGTCGCTGTCTGAGTGGCGGCGCATCCTGAAAGAAGGGCTGCCGTTAAAGCCGTACTGAGCATCAGACTGATAAGTTTTTTCTTCATGTTTTTCCTCCTTAAAAATGTTGTTGTGGTAATATTTACCTGTGCCTTTTATACCGATGAATGGATAAAGCTGTTTAGTGCCGTGTTATAGTCTCAAAAAACCGCATAAGGTATATCAAGAAGTTCTGCGATCTTTTTAAACAGGGAGGCGTTATGTCCCACGGAAAGAGCCAGATGATGGGTGGGAGCCTGTGCAAACCATTTGTCCATATATTCCGCAGGAGGGCAGTCAAAGCGTATGTGAGTTGAGGTGTTTCCGTTTAACAGTATCGGCGCTTCTATTGCCTCACCCTCGCTTATGTTGAACTTAAGCCTTCCGTTTCCTGTCTGTGTAACTCCAAGTGTGGTAACGGGGCCCGAGCGTACCTTGGCCTCTACAGATACACCGCTCCCTCTTTTCCCGTGATAAACTCCCATTCCGCGAAGGATAGGCTTTTGCTTTGAGATGGCAAAATGGAAGGGACCGTCATGCCCAAGGATCATAGTATTACGGTTAAAGTCGGCTGCAACGATCTCGCAGAAGCTTCCGCCTTTTCCGCAGATATCCGCAATTTTCATGGCCAGCGCGGTCTTAATATCCCCTTCGCCCGAGCAGGCGATGCCCTGGGCGTTCAATAGTGAGAAGCCTACGATAAAACCGCTCTGCACATCTTCAAAATGGTCGTTTCTCCCATGATAATAATAGGAAATACTGTCAAGACCGCGGTCAAGTACCATTTTCTCCTGTGCTGCCGCCACTCTTGCCGACCAGCTGAGCTGATCCTCGGTAGGAGCCTTTGCGATAGGGTCTGAGGGGGAGTCGCCTGAGATCTCAAAGAAGGTCCGGATCGTGTCAAGCATCCGTGTCACATCCGGATCAGATACCTCATTCAGATAAGCATCCAGATCGCTCATTTCAAGGATCTCAACATCGATCCCGCTTTGGGCCTGAAGCATGGTCAGGTCCGAGTACATATCAAGCATTCCGCTGTAGTAGCCTCCAAGGAACCCGAACCTTGAATGGGACAGAGTCCTTTTTACGGTGGCCGCCTGACACCATTCCTCTATTTCCTTCCAGGCCCTGACCGCTTCAGGCCGCCCGGCGGTATTTTCATCAGCCTTTGCAAAGGCTGGCGTATGATCGAGACCTAAAAGGCCGTTGACCGCCCGGAAGGGTATCCCTGAACGATTAAAGGCGTTGGAAATTTCTGGAATCGAACAGCCTACGCATTGAGCCAGCCACCTGTCGGTTCCGGTGGTATCATATGACATTTCCGGCGTGGGCTGGAGATTTAAGATGATGACCGGCGCTTTGCAGATCTGATGCACCGGAAGTACGCTGGCACTGGTATAGTAGGTGGCTGCGTGTGAGAACACTATGTCCACGTTATGTGAATTAAAGTACTCACCTGCGTTACGTCCCTTTTCCTCAGTATCAGCCATTCCGAAATTATAAACCGTTCCGAATTCAGACAGCCTTTTTTCAATAAACTTGTTGTATTCCGTCAGGCAGTCGTACAGGCCGGGAAACTGTTCCCAGTAGGTATGGAGCCCGGCGCTGTACAGACCGATCCGTGCCTTTTTTATTTCCTTTAACCTTGCTAAATTATGCATTTTTTTCCTCCGATTTTTTTGGGAGCCTTATCAATGGTTTTTCTTGTAAGGCTATTATAGATGCTGTATAGTAAAAAATGTTTCAGTATTTTGCTTAAAAATATCATTATTTTGCTATTGCTGCAGGAGGACAGGATATGCCGTTTAATTCGGATAAGGACTATATGGAGCGGGCTGATTATTCCTGGAGTGAGGATTCTCTTCGTCTTATTAATACAGCCTCCCTTACCAGCAGAAGGAATCTTCTGTATGTTCAGGAGGCGGGCCATTTCAAGACCGAACCGCCATACTTTACGGAAAGGGCAAATCTTGAGAGCTTTCTTATATTCTATACTCTGGCGGGTTCGGGAACGATCAGGACAAAAAATGAGAGCTTCAGGTTAGAAAAGGAAAAGGCCTTTTTGATAAACTGCATGGATCACCACTATTATGAATGTCCGAGGGGCGGGATGTGGGAGTTTTTATGGATACACTTCAACGGAACCTGCGCTTACGGCTTTTACGACGAGTTTGTAAAAAGCGGAGCAGTACCTGTTTCGGTGGCCTACACCAGGTCTCTTGAGGAGGATATGAAAACGGTGATAAGGCTTGTTGAAAAGAAGAACGCCCATTATGAGCTGCTTGCTTCACGCTGTATCACTAATATCCTTACTGAGATGATATTGGCGGGAGGAAAGGATGAGGAGGGTAAGGAGGCCCTTCCCTCATATATAGGAACGGTACTGAGGATCGCAGAAAACAGGTTCACTGAGGAGCTGAGGCTTGAGGAAATGGCATCTGAGGCCGGGGTGAGCATGTACCATCTTTCAAGAGAGTTCAAGCGGCTTGTGGGCGTTCCCTTCAGTGAATATATAGTGCTGAAAAGGATCAACCATGCAAAGGAGCTCCTTCGTTATACAGACGCATCGGTAGAGGAGGTGGCTTACCGTTCCGGCTTTAACTACACAAGCCATTTTACCAGTATGTTTCGGAAGTATGAGGGAGTTACTCCCCTTAAATTTAGAAAAAGCTGGGTGTAGGGGAGAAGGCGCCGGGATCATGCACAGACTCAGACTTGTTTTGCTTATATGAACAGTAACGCGGAGACGGAGGAAAAAGCGACAAAAATCGCAATTATGTATATATTGTGTGATATCAGGGAGTATGTTATATTAGTGAAAAGCGTCTCAAGCTCCTTCTACGGGGCCTTGGAGCACATCCTTAAGGGAGCCGGCGGTCTTTTTTACCCCGGAGGGATGTAGGCTTAAGGAGGGGAGAAGAGTCGTTTTTTCGAAAAAATGATAACAGAAAGGAGAAAGATATGATGAGAAGGGTTACAGCATTGCTGCTTGCGGGGGCCATGGTGCTTACGACCGGATGCTCGGCCAATGTCAGCGTGGATCCGGATACGGGAGTGGTATTCGTTGACGATGTGCCTGTCAATGAACTGCTTGATGATCTGGATGATACAGACGGGGCTTCGGATGAGGCGAAGGCCGCAGACGAGGCTTCAGGTGAAACAAAGGCTCAGGAGGAGGCTTTGGACGAAGCAGAGATTTCGGACGCAGGAGATGCAGCTGAGAGTGTGCTGGAGCTTGAGGGAGGAGTGAATTTTGTCCTGCCGGAGGAGCTTAGAGAGCTTAAAGGGGTAATATCCGGGTACTCCGGTGAAATGGGTACGGATGCAGGGGTCTATATGACCAGCCTTTCATATACCGGAGCCACACAGGAATGGATCGATGATCTGTATGAACAGGAGGATCCTTCGGATGAGGATATAGATAAATATTATGATTCAACTGTAAGCCTGGCCTTTATATTGGCCATAAACGGTGACAGAGGGGTGAAGGAGCTGGTCGATTTCCTGAATGAGGACGCGGATGAGGACGAAATGGGTACCGCGGACATGCTTGAGGAAATAAAAAAGGTCGGCGCCTGTACCTTCTATCTTTATAAGAGCGAGCCGGATGAGAACTACAAAAACCTTGAGGGCGAATTCCTTGAGGAGTACAAAATGATAAATGAGCGGCTGAGTGACCTTATCGCTGACGCCGAGTACTATGAGCCGGTAAATCCTTATGAAGCGATGATCGGGAAAAAGATCGAGTTCACCACGAAGGATATAGACGGAAATGAGATAACCAGCGAGGAGATATTCTCTCAGCACGAGGTAACCATGGTAAATGTCTGGGCGACCTGGTGCGTATGGTGCGTTGACGAGCTTCCGGAGCTTGAGGAGCTCAATGAGCGTTTTGGAAAGAAGGATTGCGCCATCGTAGGACTTCTCGGGGACGGCCTCGATGAGGAGACGATAAAACAGGGCAAACAGCTTCTTAAGGAGAATGGCGATACATATCTTAATATCCTTCCCTGGGAGGGCGCATTAAGTGATGACTTCCCCATGGATCAGGGATGGCCTACGAGCTTTTTTGTTGACAGGGAGGGAAGGATCGCTTCAGTTCCTGTTATCGGCGCGGATGTAGAGGGATATGAAAAGGTAATGGAGAATATCCTTGAGGGCGGAGAAAATGCAGTTAAGAATGAGGCTGCCACCTCTGCTGCCGTGGAAAACAACGTTAACCAGTACAGGGTGTATGTAACGGATACGGATGGAGCCCTGGTCGAGGGAGCGACGATCCAGTTCTGCGACGACAGCACCTGCCGCGTGGAAAATACGGATGCTTCGGGGCTTGCTGTTTTTAAGGCTAAGGAAGCCCATTACACCGTCCATGTGCTTAAGGTCCCCGCAGGATACAAAAAAAACACGACAGAGTATGAGCTGCCCGATACCTACAGTGATCTGCACATAACGCTTGAGAAGGAATAAACGTGACTGCCCGGGATAACCGGGCAGATACTGATAAACAGGGTTTAAGGAGGGGCCGGGTATGGATAAGGCCAGGATATTTCTGATAGTACAGTCTGCGATATGCATAGCGGCTGTTCTGCTGCTTACAGGCGCGGCTTTGGAGATATACAGTGAGGGAACGGCAAGAAAAGCTCAGGACCCCACTGCATATATATATACCAGGGAGGCTGCCGTGAAGGCGGCAGCCCCCGGCGCCTTCCTTATGCTTGCGGGGCTTTGTTTATCCATAGCCGGAGGCGTGCTCGGCATAAAGGATGAGAAGGCCGACAGGCCTGTTACTGATAAGGACTGTATGCGAAATACCGTGATCTTTGGTACCGCGGGAGTTTATGAAGGCAGCGGGAAAAGGACGTTTGGCCCTGTGAAGCTTAAGCGGATAAGGCTTATCGTGCTTGCGCTTTCCGTGATCCTTATCATCGCGGGCATAGTCAATGGAAATATGCATGCGATCCTTGTGAAGGCGGCCAATATCTGTACCGAATGCATCGGGCTGGGCTGAAATGGGGGGAATGAATGGATAATAGGCTGGTTTCATGGTGGAACGACCATCGCCCTGTCAAACGGCGGCTTATTCAGCTGTACAGTGCGCTGCTCTATAACGCGCACCTTAAGGGGTTTGTCAAAGGGCAGATCTATACGGGAAAAACCAAGGCATTATGCGTTCCGGGCTTTAACTGTTATTCCTGTCCCGGAGCGACAGGAGCCTGTCCTCTGGGCTCCCTGCAGGCATCCCTTGCTTCCTCAGGTAAGCAGGCCGGGTTCTATATCGTGGGGATTTTTTTGCTGTACGGGCTTATCGCCGGAAGGACGATATGCGGCTTTGCCTGCCCGGTAGGCCTTATTCAGGAGCTTCTGCACAAGATCCCTACGCTCAAGCTAAGAAAGAGCCGGGTGACGATGGCCCTGTCTTATCTTAAATATGTTATCCTTGCGGTTTTTGTCTTCTGCATCACTCTGTGGTACGGGCTTAAGCACAGTATGGCGGTTCCCGGGTTCTGCAAGTATATCTGCCCCGCGGGTACCTTTGAGGGCTCAATGGCGCTTCTGTCCAATCCGGGCAATGAGTCTTACTTTGGAATGCTGGGGATATATTTCACGAGAAAATTCGTGATAATGCTGATCATCGGGCTTGCGTGCATTTTCTGCTACCGGTCGTTCTGCAGGTTCATATGTCCTCTGGGCGCACTTTACGGGATGTTCAATAAGCTCGCTGTGATAGGCGTCAAGGTGGATATGGACAGATGCAACGGCTGCGGTGCCTGTGTCCGTAACTGTAAGATGGATGTAAGGCGGGTCGGTGACCATGAATGCATCCATTGCGGTCAATGCATGAGCAGGTGTGCCAAGGGAGCTATCTCGATAAATGCAGGAAGCTTTGTACTGAAGGCTCCTGACAAAGGATATGATGATCCACAGGCGGCTGAGAAGCGCAGGAAGGTTGAGAGGTACGCATGGAGCATCGCGCTCCTTGTGCTCGCGGCAGCTCTTATCTGGTATAATTTTGCGGATGGAAGCGGCAGCAGGCCATCCGCTGCTTCGGGAAAGGGAGCTTCCGTCATTAAGGAGGAGTCCGCCGCCGAAGCGGTGTCATCCGGGGATGATGAGAAGACAGCCTCGGAAAGTGGAGCCACGTTAAGCGGTCAGGAAGCGGCCGGGGACGAGGAGCTTTATGAGAGCGATGCACCAATAGGCTTTAATGTCGGAGAGCAGCTTCAGGATTTTACCGCGGAGTGCATTGACGGAAGCGAATTCAATTTAAAGGCACAGAGAGGAAAGGTGGTATTCATAAATCTCTGGGCCACATGGTGCGGTCCCTGCGTCAAGGAGCTTCCGTATTTTGAGGAGCTCAGCCGTGCGCATGAGGACGCGGCGGTACTTGCCTGTCACTCATCCTTTGCGGAGGGTGACAGTGCCCTGGAGGATGCCTCGCAGCTTTTGAGCACCAGGGGGCTTACTCTTACGGCGACCGTTGATGATGAGAACAACAGGATCTTTGAAAAGACAAACGGGAGCATGGTGCTTCCGCAGACCATCGTTCTTAACAGGAGGGGCGAGGTCATCTACAATGAGATCCGTTCGGTGACCCCCGAAATGCTTGAGCAGCTTTACGAGAAAGCCGGCGATGAGACCAAAGAAGCGGACGCTGCCGCCGGCAACACGGCAGACGATATCGGAACTGCGGCACAGGTGGATGAAACCGGAGAAGCTGACTCTGACGCCGCGGAAAATACAGAGAGCTCTGCGGATAAGGAGAATGCGCCGGATAGCCACTCGGTCGGGGAGAATGATAAGGGCATGGCCCGTGACGGGTCCGCCGATAGTGAACCGGCACAGGAGAATGATGGATCCGCGGACGGTGAGCCGGCGCAAGAGAGAGATGGATCCTCGGACGGTGGGCCGGCACAGGAGAGTGCCGGACCCGGTAAGGAAGCAGCCGAAAATGAAGCTGCTGAAAATGAAGCTGCCGACACAGGCTATGGCTACGGAGATACATTTAAGTCCTTCAGTGCGGAATGTGTGGACGGAAGCAGGTTTGATCTGTCCGACTGCACAGGGAAGGTCACGATCCTTGCCTTCTGGTCCATGTCCTCCGAGGACAGCACCCGGGCCCTTGATGAACTGAACAGATATTACGGTGAGCATGAGGATATGGTCAATGTACTGGCCGTCCATGACGGCGACACCGCGGAAAATGTAGACGGGTATCTCAGGGACAAGGGACTGTCAATAGAGGCTGTAGTTGATGCGGACGGCTCGATATTTGAGCTTGCCGGCGCATCATCGGGGGAGCTTCCGAGGCTTGTGATGCTTGATAAGCAGGGGAAGGTTCTTTATAACCGAAAGGGCGTGCGCACGGCCAACCAGCTTAAGGTAATGTGCACAGTGGCGGACAATATGTGAATCACGGCAGCTGCCCGGTCAGCCCCCTGCAGACCTGTTCCGGCGCGTCTTTGGCGCTTAATCCGTAACTCACCTGCAAGCGGCGTACCATTACGGCTATGGAGTCGGGCTTATGAGATAGAAGGCGGAATTTTTATGACAGCATCTGAGGTGTTTGTGTCAACGGGTATAGCTGCAGTCCTCATGAGCAGCCGGAGGAAAACGGGATCGTTACAGTCACCACGGTTCCGCCGCCTTCGCCGGATTTGATCGTCAGGCTTCCGTAACACATCATTTCCAACCGCTGTTGTATGTTTTTCAGCGCAATACCCGGATCACCATTATCATCGGGCTCATAACCCGGGCCGGTATCTTCCACGACGATCTCGCTGCCGGAATCCGTCCTTCTTGTCCGGATGAGGATGTGAAGCGGTTCGGAATCCTGATCCATACCGTGCTTGACGGCATTCTCTACAATAGGCTGCAGGGTCAGGGGAGGGATACGAAAATCAATATGCGGCGTATCATAGTCAACAAAGAGGCTGTCCGCAAACTGTGCCTGCTCAACGGAAAGATAAGCGCGTGTATGTTCCAGTTCCGCGGAAAAGGGAATGGGTTCTTCGCTTGCAATGGCGGTGAAGTTCTTGCGAAGGTAGGTGGTGAAGTCCAGCGTGATCTGCTGTGCCAGATCGGGGTTCTGCTTGCAGAGATAGTAGATGCTCATCATGGTATTGTAGATGAAGTGGGGCCGCATCTGCAGCACCATGATGCCGGCGCGCTGATTGGCGATCTCCCGCTGCTGGCGAAGATCCTGCTCGATCTGATCCGACAGAATGAGCGCGAACATCGAAAGCGCGCAGGTGACCGTTCCGATGGCGAGCAGCTCAAATACAGGGACAAAAAAGTGGATGAACATGGCGATCGCCATCGGGAGCATCCCGACGAGGAAGGCCAGGTAATATCGTTTGGACAGCCTGCTTCTTAAACGGATCACGCCGACAAGGTTTGTGACCATCATCAGGTCTAAAAAGGCAAGCATCAGCAGATACAGGGGCCCGCGGCAGAATTGATTCTTTGCTGAGACATAGTAAAACCAGGTCGAAAACGGGGCTATGTTCAACATAATGAAGAATATGCCACCCAGAACTGCCTCAATGCGAAACAGCGGGCTGCAGTACCGGTTTTCGCCGCAGCAGTGGAGCAGATAAACCGTCATCATCAGCAGCAGGGCCGCAGGGAGCAATGTATTCAGGTAAAGGATGATATTCTGTGCCGCCCTCATTTCGGGCCGCATATAGCTGATCTCCTCAGCCAGGCTGAAACTGACGTATAGCGCAAGGATCGAAAAATAGACCGTGAAAAAGCGCCTGCTCCACCGGTCAGTACCGGGCATGATAACGGCAACGCCAAGCCCTAAGAGAGCCAGCATCAGCGAGGCTCCGATCAGGATAAAGCCAATTGGCAGCATCAGCCCGTTCATTTTCCCGCACCTCCCATGAAGAACGGATATCTCAGATTTTTAAGCTGAAACAAAACGCCCTCCGGCGTGATCGGCTTGAGCATGAAGCCGCTGGCTCCGGTGCCCCAGGCATCCACGGCATAATCGCTGTATGCGGTAAGATACACCACATTGGTGCGGGGGTTGATCTCAAGCAGTATTTTGCAAAGCTCCAGTCCGTTTATCTTTCCCATTTCTACATCTAAGAAGGCAAGCGCGATCCGGTTTGCCCTTGCGTATTCGATAGCCTCCGATGGGCGGGTAAAGCCCGTGATGAAGTGATCAGGGAATTTATTGAAAAGAATCCGCAGCGTGACGTTTATATGGCCGGAGGATGGCTTGAAAATGATGAATATGTGACCAAAGCATACCTGGATGAAATCTGTCCGGATAAGGTGCTGATAATGCAGACCGGAGGAGGACATTCCATGCTGCTCAATTCAAAGGCACTTGAATTTATCGGCATTGACGCGGAATACGCAAAGAAATACGGCTATGAGCAGATGCATGTGGATGAGAACGGAGAACCGGATGGCTATATTTGTGAAACTCCTTTGCTCGATGTCATAGCAAAGCTTCCCAAAAACCTGGAGGATGGCAAAAAATATCTGCTTGAATGGCAGAATATCGCTTTTAAAAACGGATATACAGCCGTCGCGGATGCCGGTACGGAGCTTTTCTATTCGGAATGCGCCGAGGCTTATCGTGAACTGGAGGAGGAGGGTAAGCTGAAGCTGCGCACCTATGCTTACATGCTTGCTCCCGACAATGTTGAAGACCCGAAGGCTGAGGTTGCCCGTGTCGCCGCAGACCGTGTAAAATACAGCAATGAATATTTCAATATCGTAGGCATCAAGACCTTCCTTGACGGTGTGACCGAAGCTCATACGGGATGGCAGAACCAGGATTATCTTGACCAGCCCGGCTATCATGGCGTGGAGCGCTTCAACGATCATGACAAAATGGTAGAAATGATCGCGGAAGCAAATAAGGAAGGTCTCTCTGTCCATGTGCACTCTGAAGGAGGCGGCGCGACGCACTTTATGCTGAACTGCATCGAGGATGCGGAAAAGATCACCGGTAATCTTGATCAGCGTAACGTGCTGGCACATCTGCATTTTGTAACAGATGAGGATATTCGCCGTATGGCCGCAACCGGATCTGTGCCGGCCGTGGCCCCGCTCTGGTGCGGAAAGGAACCGGCCACCTACACACAGGATGTCGCATATGTCGGTAAGGAGCTGGCAGATAAGTCATACCCTATCAGATCCTTCTTCGATGCGGGAGCTAATGTGGTGTTTCATTCGGACTTCCCGGTTTCTCCGCTTATGGATATCAAAGTCAGCATTTTCATGGCCGAAACCCGCGCATTTCCAAAATACATGTACGATGGAGATACAGAACGTGGTCCTGAAGAAGCCATCACCCGTGAGCAGTCACTTCGCGCGTTGACCGTCAATGTTGCCCGCGCATGGCATCAGGAGCACCGTATGGGATCCGTCGAATTTGGAAAACTCGCCAATATGACGGTGAGTGATTGTGATTTTCTTCACGACGACATCGAGAAGGTCGCACAGGCCAATATTGTTGCTACCATCGTGGATGGTGAAGAGGTCTACAAAGCCTGAATGCTGTGAACAGTAACTTTTGCGGAAATGATTTTACGGAAATTTCATACATTTCTATTGTATTCAGGTATCTTACGACATATAATACAGTCAGGAGATGAGCATTCGTCTCCTTCGCTAAATGATGACGAGTGACGGTTCCGACTCGTCGGTAAAATAAAAATGACCGAGCGAAGAAACTCCGGCGAGGTTGACCGTTTCAAGTCAGCCTCGTTTTTTTTCAGCAGGTATAACGTTTTGGAATTTATCCAGGCACCATAGCCGCCGCAGGGGTGAAGAGAGACCTCTGCCGGGACAGACCTGAGGAGGGTATCTATATGGGTATATATCTGAATCCCGGAAATGAAAATTTTAAGGAAATGATAAACGCGGATATTTATGTGGATAAGACCATGATGATATCCGTGATCAATAAGTATATCGACAAAGGCAATAAGTATCTCTGTATCTCCCGCCCCCGGCGGTTCGGAAAGACCATCGCCGGAAATATGCTGTCGGCTTATTATTCGAAAGGCTGCGACTCCCGGGAGCTTTTTAAGGGACTGAAAATATGTGATGCGCCGGATTTTGAGAAAAAGCTTGGGAAATACAATGTGATAAAGCTCGACCTGAACAGTGAATATCAGAATACGGAGAACACGGCGAACCTGATAAAGATCATAAGCGAAAAGATAAAATCGGAAATGAAAAACGAATTTCCGTATGTAACCATAAACGATTCGGATTCTTTGGCGGAAAGTATCCTGAATGTTTTTTCAGAAACAGGCGAGACATTCATCATAATTATCGACGAATATGATGTTCTGGTGCGCGAACAGGCGGATGAGGAGCTTTTCGCAAAATATTTAAGCTTCTTAAACGGACTGTTCAAAAGCGATACCCTGCGGCCCGCCATATCCCTTGCATATCTTACGGGCATCCTGCCTGTGGTCAGGGATAAGATACAAAGCAAGCTGAATAATTTTAAAGAATATACCATCCTTGACGCGCAGGAACTGACGGAATTCATCGGGTTCACCGATGACGAGGTAAGGGAGCTGTGCCGCGAATATGGCATGGATTATGATGAGTGCAAAAGCTGGTATGACGGCTATACCCAGAACGGCTATGAGATCTATAACCCCGAGTCCGTTGTGGAAAGCATGCTCCGAAAAAAATACGGCAGCTACTGGGGCAGGACGTCAACCTATGAGGCGATAGCGGAGCGGATCCGGATGAATTTTTCCGGGACGAAGGATGCGGTCATCCGTATGCTTGCGGGAGAAGAGGTCGATATCAACGTCACAGGATATATGAACACCATGACCTCCTTCAAATCGAAAAATGACCTGTTCACATACCTTATGCACATCGGATATCTGGCTTATAATGATGATGAAAGCACCTGTCGCATTCCCAACCGTGAAGTTAGGCAGGAGTGGTTTAATGCCATCGAAACGGAGCCTGAATATGAGGTGACGAACAGGATCATTGAGTCGTCCAGAGCACTTTTGAAGGCTGCGATTGCCGGAGACAGCGACACAGTTGCAAAAGCGCTGGATACGAGCCATATCCATGTGTCCTCCAATCGCAGCTACAACAATGAAGATGTGCTGCAGAGCGCAATCTATCTTTCTTTTATTTTCGCGCTGAATACTTACACCTGTGTCCGGGAGATGACGGCGGGGCGTGGCTTTTCCGATGTGACCTACATCCCGATCCATCCGGCGCCCGAGCGCCCTGCGATGATTATTGAGTTAAAGAAAAACGGCTCTCCGGACAGCGCAATCGACCAGATCAAAGAAAGGCGATATTTCGACAGCCTGGAGCATTATCAGGGCAATCTTCTGTTTGTGGGGATCAGCTACGATGAAAAGGAAAAGACACATACCTGCAGGATAGAGAGGTTTGAAAAATAACCAGGGGTACATAATCCGAAACCGTGGTTGCATTCTATCCTTCCGGTTGCCAATGTGGCGTCTTTAGCGATCCGTACCACCGTGATACATCATGAAACTCCCTCCGGGATCCGGCTTATCACATCTCTGTTTATCCTTGTGTAGAAGAACAGCGTAACCGTAAGGGACGCGATCTCGGCGATGGGGAAGGACCACCAGATATTGTTGACGTTTCCGGTAAGGGAAAGCAGGAAGGCGGCAGGCAGCAGGACCACGATCTGCCGCATGATGGAGGTGATCATGGTGTATACACCGTTTCCCAGAGACTGAAAGACCGTTCCCAGAATGATACATACTGAGGCTATGGGAAAATGCAGGGCGATTATGCGAAGCGCCGGGATTCCCATGGACAGCATATGGTCGGACGCGTTGAACATGGAGAAGAGCTGCCCCGGAATGAGCTCAAAAAGGAGAGTACCGGCAGTCATGATGGAGGCGGCGTATATTATGGCAAGCCTGATGGTTTCCCTCATGCGCCGTCCCCTTGAAGCGCCGTAGTTATAGGCCACGATCGGGATCACTCCGTTGTTCAGACCGAATACCGGCATGAATACAAAGCTCTGGAGCTTGAAATATACCCCGAATACCGCAACTGCTGTGGATGAAAATTTCCCGAGGATCTTATTCATCCCGAATACCATAACGGAGCCTATGGACTGCATGATTATGGAGGGAATCCCTACTTTATATATGTAACCGATGGTGTTAAGGTCGGGACGAAAGCCGTGAAAGGACAGGCTGATCTCGTGATTGTACTTAAGGTTGAATACTGCCGAGAGTATGCCTGCCGTTATCTGACCCGTTACAGTGGCTATGGCGGCGCCGGCTATGCCTAACCGGGGAAAGCCGAGAAGGCCGAAGATGAATATGGGGTCGAGGATCATATTTAGGATGGCCCCCGTTCCCTGGGAGATCATATTGTAAAAGGTCTTGCCCGTGGACTGCATGAGCCGCTCGAATATGATCTGGGAATAGATCCCGAAGCTTATACAGCAGCAGATCGAAAGATAGGTAACACCGTAGGAGATGATATTTTCATTATCGGTCTGGACACGGTAGAAGGGCTCTACAAGGGTAAGCCCGACTATCAGGAAAAGGGTATAGTTAAGGATGGATAAAAATATCCCGTTGGTCGCGGCCTTATTTACCTGATCGAAATCCTTCTCTCCCAGAGCCCTGCTGAGAAGCGCGTTTACACCGACTCCCATGCCTATCCCCATGGCCATCATGACCATCTGCAGAGGGAAGGCCATGGATACGGCGGTCAGCGCGTCCTCTTCTATCCTTGCCACAAAAACTGAATCCACCACATTGTAGAGTGCCTGAACCATCATGGAGAGCATCATGGGAGCAGACATGCTTATAAGTAATCTGTTGACGGGCATTACGCCCATTTTGTTTTCCTGCATACTCATATCCTTAAGATCTGTATTAAAGCTTCTTTGCCATTAAGGCGATCACCTGAGTCATATTATCATAATATAAACCTTCATTCCTGACAAGGGAAGCGTCGTCTCAACACAGAATCGGAGACCTTCGCTGAGCCGTTCGTAACATACAGCAGCTTAAGCTAATGACATTGTATAGGAGCCTTTTATATCACGCCAGTTTTCTTCGGCATAGGATAAGAGCCTCTCCGCTTCCTTAAGCGACATCTCGGGATAGAAGAAGAAGGTCCTGTCCGAGCCGTATTTTTTTACGACGCGTTCGGTGTTTTTTATCCAGTCCTCAACATTGTCTCCGGAATAGACCTTGACCCAGAGCGAAAGCCCCTTTGCAACAGCCTTGTCGTAGATCTGGTCCCATTCCTCAAAGGTTCCGTCGGGCCCCGAATCACCGCTGGTCCACTGAAGGGCGCTTATTCCCTCACATTCAAGGACGGCGTCAAGGTGCCTGATGTTATCGGGCCCGTCCAGATGGTAAAGCACCTGGTCTCCCCATTTTGCCTGCTCCTTTAAGGACGGGAGCACAAACTGCCTGAACATCTGCGGAGAGATCATGGCACCGGTGTCACACTGAAGCTTGATGCATTTTCCGGGCCCCCATACCTGAAATACCGTATAGGCGCTTGCGCCGTTACTGTCCCTGCAGGCGTCATACATTGCGCCCATTGCCTTATACCAGGCCTCTGTCACCTCATTTACCCTTTTTTCTATCTCCTCCGGCTCTCCCGCAAGGTCCATAAGCAGAAGAGAGGTATCTCTTAAGGAGGCGAGTACATCGATGTTTTCCATTAGATCCGGGATCGCGACATAAAAATCGTCCCCGGCAAGCTTACGGCATTCCCTTACCACCTTTATATGCTTTTCAAACCAGGGGCTGTCCTCCTTAAAAACGAGCTCGGGGATATCATCCTCCCAATACATGTCCTCATCATTGAAGCAGGGCTTAAACCAGACGGTATCCTCCGAAAAGCCGATGTCAGCTCCAAGGTATGCGGCAAGAGATCCCGGTCCGAAATCCACGTTCAGATTGGGAAAGGACTCCCCGAGAAATTCATGGGTCTCACAGAAGTGCCTGTACCTCCCCACGAGCTTTTCGGCGTTCTGGTACTTGTCCTCCATGTCCGTCCAGAGATACTGAGAGGGCAGATCATAATTAAGCCCCTGACACATCTGATCCCTGTAGGTGCCCTCGGGATGGGGAACCTTCACGAGCGGCTCCAGCTCAGGCTTCCTTGCGATCACATGCATCAGAGGCCTGCCCGTGTTCTTTTGCTTCCAGTAGCCTTCAAATTTACTTTTGGTCTCTTCCCAGTTCTTTTTGTATTTCATGATGATTTCTCCTCGTATAATATTTTTTATTTTGTGCTGGTTTCCGGCTGATTATACCATATTTCAGTCCCTGAAGGGCATATTTGTTAAAAAAAGCAAAGCGCTTCTTCCGGGCTATCGCTTTGAGCTTAGTGAAGCTGCAGCCGCGAAGAGACGGGCT
>DFEA01000057.1:22362-30668 GCA_002368575.1 Lachnospiraceae bacterium UBA3814
AGAGACGGGCTTTCTTATGATCAGCGTATCCCACACAGCCTTGAGATATTAATCGGTTGCCCCGGCGCATCGATCAATGATTAACAGAGGCCTCAGGAGCCGGAGATCCCGGCCTTATTAAAGATACGGATGAGAAAGACGGAAAGGATGCGCGCGGAAAGCGCAAAGCCGATAAAGAGAAATAACGAGAAAAACAGAACGAGAAGGCTTCCGTTATGAAGCGAAAGGTCGGCAAGGACCGCGGATATGACTATGACAGAGACGGTAAGCGGCAGATTTGAGATGCCAAGGAGGAGGGAATTCTTTATAAGCCGCAGGCTTTTCTGTTCGTAGCGGGCGAGCATGGGGAAGGCATATATTATGACCGACAGGTCCGCAAATAAAAGGAGCCATACCGGAGCCTGAAGAAGCCTCAGGCCTTCGGGGAGCATAAAAAATATTACATACAGGTCAGCCAGAAGAAAGACGGTAAGAGAGAGGAGACATAAAAAAAGAGGGACGGACTGGCGCAGGTTCTTTTTAAAGGATGCAATGAAGGTCGGAACGGTATATCCGAAGTCGCCCTCGGCCATGGAAAGGGCCACCCTGAAGAGGGCGGTGAGGGAGGCTCCTGCCGTAAACAGGGGAAGGCAGCCTATGATAAAGCACAGGTTCAGCACTATCAGGTCAAAGCATCTTGACAGTATGACGGTCACGGGATTGTCGGGATTAAAGAATTTATTCATGGTAAAATTGTACACCTGAAAGCTATTATAACGCAATAATTTGTATAATTTGACAAAATATGAAAAACGGATAGCAATATTTGATAAATATCCGGGAGGCTATTGTGGTATATATGTAATAGCCGGTCGGCGCTGCGGAAGGTGCAGCCCGACAGATCCGAAAAAATAAAAAAGTGCCTCTGGCACGGATGGGAGGAAAGATGAAAAGAAAACTTATTGCTGGTATCCTGACCTGCGCAATGTCTGCGACGCTCCTTGCGGGCTGCGGCGGAGCTGCTGCTCCCGCACCTGCGGCTGATGGTGCCGCTCCTGCGGCTGATGCTTCCGCGGAGGCTGCTCCCGCAGCTTCGGAGAGCGGCGGAAAGGGCGTTATCAATCTCTGGAGCTTTACGGATGAGGTTCCGGGAATGGTTGACAAATATATTGAAAATCATCCTGATTTCGGTTATACCGTTAATTCCACAATAATAGCAACTACCGACGGTGCTTATCAGCCTGCGCTTGATGCCGCCCTTCAGGCCGGCGGAAGCGAGCAGCCCGATATGTACTGCGCGGAGGCAGCCTTTGTCCTTAAGTATTCCCAGGGCGACATGCAGGATTACGCAATGCCCTATAAGGATCTGGGCATAGACATAGACGCGGCCTTGAAGGAGGCTAACATCGCTCAGTATTCGGTCGATATAGGAACCAACACAAACGGCGACGTTGACGCTCTCGGTTATCAGGCAACCGGCGGTGCCTTCATTTACCGCCGTTCCATCGCAAAGGAAGTATTCGGCACGGATGATCCCGCTGAGATAAGCGCGGCTATCGGCGGCGGAAGCGGTTCCTGGGACAAGTTCTGGGAGGCAGCGGCAGCTCTTAAGGAAAAGGGATATCCCATCGTTTCCGGAGACGGCGATATCTGGCATGCTGTAGAGAACAGCTCCGACACAGGCTGGCTTGATGCCGACGGAAAGCTTCAGATAGATCCCAAGAGAGAAGCCTTCCTTGATATTTCAAAGAATCTTACCGATAAGGGCTGGTCAAACCAGACACAGGACTGGCAGGATGCCTGGTTTGCGGACATGAAGGGTGAGAGCGAGCATAATGCATTCGGTTTCTTCGGACCCGCATGGCTCATCAACTATACAATAGCTCCCAACTGCGGCGGCGAGGCAGCAGGCGAGGGTACCTACGGCGACTGGGCTATCTGTGATTCTCCTATAGGCTTCTTCTGGGGCGGCACATGGCTCCTTGCCAATAAGAACATGGATGCCGACAAGGTTTCGGCTGTAAAGGATCTGATCCAGTGGATCACTCTTGACTGCACCGAGGAAGGCTTACAGTATGCATGGGCTAACGGAACTCTGAACGGAGAGGGCGGAACGAAGGATTCAGTCGCATCCGGTACCGTAATGGATATGTCAGACGGATCTCTTGAATTCCTTGGCGGACAGAATATGTTCGATTATTTCGTACCCGCAAACAGCTATGCAAACGGCAAGAACCTCACTCAGTATGATGAGTCCATCAATATCATCTGGAGAGATCAGGTCCGTGCGTATGCGGCAGGAGAGAAGGACAGGGATGCCGCTCTTAACGACTTTAAGCAGACCGTTTCCGATACTCTTGGAATAGATGCCAAATAAGGTTTTGTAAAGAAAGACAGGGCGGGCTGTTCAGTCTGCCCTGTCTTCTATGTATGACTGGAGGACAGGTTTGAAAGAAACCTTCAGACCTGATTGGCGGGTCAGATACGAGCACGGGCAAACCCGGATAGTGCCTGACCCTGGAGGACAATAATGAAGAAAAAAAACAACTTCAGCTTCGCGAAATACGGGTATCTGTTCAGTCTGCCGTTTCTGATCGCCTTTCTGATCTTTTCGCTGTATCCCACTCTGTATACGGCACTCATAGGATTTACGGATCTTAAGGGGGTAGGTACGGTAAAATGGAATTTTCTGTCGGAGGACCCGTTTCAGAATTTCAAATGGGTGCTTACGAGCCCGACCTTCATGACGGCCTTTAAGAACACCACAAAGCTCTGGATATGCAACTTTATCCCTCAGCTGGGCCTGGCTCTCCTGCTTGCGGCCTGGTTCACCGACAGGAGGTTTAAGATCCCCGGAGAGGGAGCCTTCAAGGTGCTGTTCTATATGCCAAATATCATAACCGCCGCCACCGTGGCCATACTGTTTAACGCGCTGTTCAACTATCCCATGGGACCGGTGAATGATCTTCTGGTCCGTTTCGGGATCATGAGCGAGCCCTATAACTTCCTGGTAAAAAAGAATATCGCCCAGGATATAGTTATTTTCATCCAGACCTGGATGTGGTACGGCTATACGATGATCATCCTTATTTCGGGAATACTGGGGATCAGTCCCGAGATATTTGAGGCAGCGGAGGTGGACGGGGCCAACGGCTGGCAGACCTTCTGGCTGGTAACCCTTCCAAACATCAAGACGATCCTTCTGTTCACTCTTGTAACAAGCCTTATCGGAGGCCTTAACATGTTCGATATCCCGAAGCTGTTCATGCTCGGCGGGCCTGATAACGCTACGATGACTGTGAGCGTGTTTATCTACAACCTGGCCTTCAGCGGAGGCTATATCTACAACAGGGCAGCCGCGGCCAGTATGATCATGTTCATAATCATAGTCGTTCTTTCCTCGATCATGTTCTATGCGTTGAGAGACCGGGACGAGGCAAAGCTCAGAAAGATCGTAAAGCAGCAGGAAAAGGAGCAGAAAAAAAGGCTTAAGGAGGCGGGAAGATGAAGAAGAACCAGACGATTAAGAAGATCCTGATCTTTATACTCTGTGTGATACTTGCTGTCTTAAGCATCATGCCCTTCGTTATCATGATAGTCAATTCCACCCGCTCGACCACTGAGATCCAGCAGCATGCGGTCTCTCTCATTCCCTCCGGGTACTTCTCAAGCAACCTGAGTATCCTTCTGGGAAAGAGCTTCAATCCCGCGGTGGGGTTTGTAAATTCGCTTTTAGTGTCTGTCGGGGTCACCGCTCTTGCGACCTACTTTTCGACTCTGACGGCCTATGCCCTGGTGGTATATGACTGGAAGCTCAGAAACGCGTTTTTCAGCTTTATCATGGCAATAATGATGATACCGGCGCAGATCACGATGATCGGTTTTTACCAGATGGTATATAAGATCCATATGACCAATCATTTATCGATGCTGATACTGCCCGCGATAGCTTCTCCGTCCATGGTGTTCTTCATGAGACAGTACATGAAGCCGGCCTTATCCCTTGAGATCGTGCAGTCGGCCCGTATAGACGGAGCGAGAGAATTCTTCATATTCAACAGGATCGCCCTGCCGATAATGAAGCCCGCTATCGCGACTCAGGCCATATTCAGCTTTGTATCGAGCTGGAACAATCTGTTCACGCCGCTGATCTTACTGACGGATCAGAAGAAATACACATTGCCGATAATGATATCCTTACTGCGCGGAGACATCTATAAGACGGAGTACGGTGCGATATATATGGGCCTTACGCTTACCGCCCTGCCGCTTATTATCGTATATCTGCTCCTGTCCAAGTATATCATCGCGGGAGTTGCTCTTGGAAGTGTGAAGGGATGACAACGGGGATTCAGAGTGCCCTTCCGGCCTTGCCGGGGTGCACTCCTTCCCCTGACGCGGGAAGAGGGATGATCTGCTTGCTCATCCCGTGATGATCAAGCTGCTCCTTTTTACTCCGGTACTGTGAAGGAGAGAGGCCGGTATGCTGCTTGAAGCACCGGCTGAAGGAGGCAAGGTTGTTAAAGCCTGTCCTGATCGCGATGTTCGTGACGCTCTCATCTGTCGAGAGGAGGCTCTGCGCGGCCTGAATGCGCTTGTGGATGACATAATCGTAATATGTCATGTCTGTATATTCCTTGAAAAGACGAAGAAAATGATACTTTGAAAAGCCGGTGTGATCCGCGGCCCAGTCAAGGTTCAACTCCTCGTCATAATGCGTATCTATATAATGCAGGAGGTTTGCGAATTTCTCATAATAGATCTGGGAATGAGCGTCCTCAGGAAGCATTTCGTTCCTGTCAAAATGGTAGGTCCCGATCTCCGCGTACACCCGAAACAGCTCTGAATAGATCATAAGCTCCCACATGTTCTGCGCTTTGAAATAAATATCAAGTATCGTCATAAGCCTCGGCTTGACCTTATCGTAGAGCTTTTCGTAGTTCTGCCTGTTCAGGAGAAGGGGATTCATGATAGAGGGCTCTATAAAATTAAAGTCGATGAAGAGCCTTAGGGGAGAAAGGTCAATAAGGTAGATAAAACGCTCCCCCCGGCCGCCCTGAATGGAATGGAGCATGTTCGGCGGGATGAAAAGTATATCCCCGGCATTCAGGTTGAAGGACATATTTCCGACGGATACGGAGTAGAGGTTATCGACGCAGAGGATTATCTCCGCGGCGTTGTGGTAATGGGTATCGTAGCCCTCCTCCTGTACATTGTTCCAGATCCTGAGATG
Source organism: Lachnospiraceae bacterium UBA3814 (assembly GCA_002368575.1). Classification (GTDB taxonomy): domain Bacteria; phylum Bacillota; class Clostridia; order Lachnospirales; family Lachnospiraceae; genus UBA2868. Next base: position 27,575 of record DFEA01000057.1, read on the forward strand.
GGACTGGGGAACAAAATCCACGATCTCCGCGTGCCCCTTCATTGTCCTTCCTATATAATCGCGGAGAGGCTGACGGTATTTGGTCTGGCGTTCTGTTTTACTGCTCATGCTCCACTAAGCCTTCCTTATGGGAAAGCTCTACCCCCTTCCGTAACTTCACGGCCTGCACCCTGAGGCTTCCGGTTCCGGTGCCATACGGGTCCGGAATCGATGTCATTAGCTTAAGCTCATATCGCAGATCGAATTCATGACACCTCATCTTAATACAGTATATTACAAACCGGCCCAGATTTCCATGTTCTCATCCACTTTATCAGGCTTTATCAGGACAATCGCCTGATACCCTCATAACCCCGGCGGGATATGCAGATCATAAAAAGTCCGGATCTGAGCTTAGTGAAGTTGCAGCCGCGAAGAGACGGGCTTTCTTATGATCGGCATATCCCACACAGCCTTGCGGTATTAATCGTTTGCCCTGTGCTTTATCTTTATATTTGGCTGCTTCTGTGGTAAAATATTCAAAATATCTCATTAAAGGAGAGGAATATGGGAAAACATCACAGCAGGAACAGGAATATAAGTAAAAGGCTTACGGCACTGGGACTTTTAACGGTGCTTCTTATCACTTCTCTGACAGGCTGCACTGTGACTTACGATACGGAAGCGGAGGCACCCGGAAAGGAGACGCAGGAGGCTCATATGCCGTCTGAGGACGGGGATAAGGAAACAGAGGAGAGCACTACGGAGGAGAAAGCGGAGGTATTGCTTTCAAAACGTCCGTCCCTTCTTTCCGAGTATATGAACATATCCTTTGAAAGCATCAGTCCGAAGCTTGAGCCCTATGAGGTGAAGGAGGATCTTTCAAATGTTATAAATGCGGATCAGTTCTACCTTCAGGAGGGCGCTAAGGAGAAGCTTGCGCGGAACAGCTTCGTGGTCCTTGAGTGGGGCGGCGACGAATTTTTTGATGTTTACGAGCCTAACAGGTATGATTACATCCCCAATTTCATCACCGTGGATTCGATGCTGCATACCTATCATCTGTATTTTGCCTATCTGTTGAAAAGAACGGAGAAAAATGAGCTGAGCGCCATGGCGGAGGCCTTAAGCAGGGAGATGCTTGAGGAGGCAAAGGGGCAGTATGAAGCTTTGAAGGGCACTGAATGGGAAAAGGCCGCGGTCACGGATATGGCGTTTTTTGCGGTGCCGCTTCTCATGTTTGACGAAAACGCGGATATACCGCAGGAGGTACGGGAGGCAGCACAATCCGAGGCAGAGCTCATACTGAACGCGGGAGGAATAGATAAATCACCGGTCTTTGGCTTTGAGGAGGATTATTCACAGTATAAGCCCAGAGGGTACTATGACACCGATGAGACCTTAAGCAGATATTTCAGGGCCATGATGTGGTACGGCAGGATCGGCTTCAGGCAGGATAAGGAGGAGCTTGACAGAAGCGCTCTTCTCATTAGCCTTATGCTTGACGGAGAAAGGCTTGAGAAATGGGAGAGGATATATTCGGTCACGTCCTTTGTGGCGGGGACCTCTGACGACAACGGTTATTATGAATACAGGCCCGTCATAAGCTCCGTTTACGGAGAGGAGGTCAAAGCCTCTGATCTTGCGGGGGATGAAGAGAGGTTTAAGGAATACCACAGGCTTACGGGAGAGCTTCCGAAGCCTCAGATCAATTCCGTTCCGGTATTTGAGTCCGACTCGGATGAGGAGGTCGAAAAAAAGAATTTCGGCTTCAGGTTCATGGGACAGAGGTTCACTCTTGACGAGGCTGTCTTTTCCAGGCTTGTATTCAGAGCGGTAAAGGAAAATTCACTGGGTGAAAAAAGGATGCTCCCGGATGCCCTGGACGTTGCGGCAGCCCTCGGCAGCAATGAGGCCGTTGAGATATTGAGAGAACAGGGCAATATGGATTATGAGGGCTATGAAGCCAATCTTAAGGAGCTTCAGGACGTGCTTAAGGACGCGCCGGAAAGCACCTGGGAGACAAGCCTTTATTCAGGCTGGCTCAATATGATAAGGCCGCTTCTTCAAAGCAAGGGAGAGGGCTATCCCTCCTTTATGCAGAGCAGGGAATGGGACAGAAAGAGCCTGTCAAGCTTTTTGGGAAGCTATACCGAGCTTAAGCATGATACGATCCTTTACGCCAAGCAGATCATGGCTGAGATGGGAGACGGGGGAGAGGAGCCTGAGGTCAGGGACGACAGAGGCTATGTAGAGCCGGAGCCTGAGGTCTTTGCAAGGCTTAAGGGACTGGCTGAGGCCACCCTGGCAGGGTATGACGCCTACGGGCTTCTGGATGATGAAACCAGGGCGGACCTTAAGAAGCTGTCGGAGCTTGCCGGCATGCTTCAGGTAATGTCCGAGAAGGAGCTTAAGGGTGAGCTTTTAAGCGACGACGAGTATGAGCTTATCAGGGATTACGGCGGACAGATAGAGCATTTCTGGCAGGTTGCCTACAGGGATGAAGCCGAAAACGAATACTTCTCCTCCTACGAGTTCCCGGCCGCTCTTGTCGCGGATATAGCCACGGACCCCAACGGCAGTGTGCTCGAGGTGGCAAACGGAAATCCGGTGACGATACTGGTGGTCATCGAGGTGGACGGAAAGCTTAAGATCGCGGAGGGCGCGGTGAGCTCCTTCTATGAATTCCCCTTCGGGCAGAGGCTTACGGATTCCGAGTGGAAGAAGATCATGGGATATGAATGGGATGAGGAAGGAAGCCTTTACGAGCAGTATCACGATACCATAAGGCTTCCCGAGTGGACCGATAACTACAGGCATGAGTACGATTATGACGAGGAGCTTTGATGCCCCGGGGCTTTGGGGGCTGTCAGGGAGCTTCAGGCATGAAGGATGACACCTGTTTGAAACTAGGCTTGAAAAAATGGCTGCCTCCCACGCTGGCAGCCATTTTGTTAATGGGAGGGATTTTATATTTCCTGTGGTATGACGGAGCTTTTCTCCCGGGATGGATAAACTGGAGGGAGAGCCTTGGGACATATCGCTTCGGAGAGGAGGAGGCTCTGGTCGCACTTTTAAACCAAAGGGTCAGTGTCTCCCTTAACAAAGAGCAGAT
>DFEA01000094.1 GCA_002368575.1 Lachnospiraceae bacterium UBA3814
ATGGACAGAAAAGAGATCTATAATAAGCCGTGGATATTGCAGCGGGCCGATCCCTATGTGGTAAAAGCCCCGGACGGCAGGTATTATTTTACAGCCTCGGTGCCGGAATATGACAGGATAGCGTTAAGGTGCTCGGACAGCCTGTATGACCTTGACAAAGCAGAGGAAAAGGAAATATGGCACAAGCATGAAAAGGGCCCCCAGAGCATGCATATCTGGGCCCCGGAGCTTCACTTTCTGTTCGGGAAGTGGTATATATATTACGCGGGCTCGGATGTGGACGACATCTGGGCGCTGAGGCCCTATGTGCTTGAGTGCGGGGGAGATGATCCCATGCAGGGACCCTGGACGGAAAAGGGGATGATGAGGTGCTGTGAGGAGGACGAATTCTCCTTCAGGGCTTTCTCGCTGGACGGGACCGTCTTTTCCGTGGACGGCACCTGGTATTATGTCTGGGCCGAGAAGACGGGAGTGGGAAAGCAGATATCAAACCTTTATATTGCGAGGCTTAAGAACGCATATACATTGGATACTGTTCAGGTCCTGCTTACGACCCCTGACTATGACTGGGAAAGGCACGGCTTCTGGGTAAACGAGGGCCCGTCTGTTCTTGACCGCGGGGGAAAGCTGTATCTGACCTTTTCCGCAAGCGAGACGGGGATATATTACTGTATCGGAATGCTCACCGCGGACAGGGATTCGGATCTGCTGGACCCTCTGAGCTGGAAAAAGGAAAGGTATCCCGTGCTTTGTTCAAGCGAAGAAAAAAAGCTTTACGGTCCGGGCCATAATTCATTTACTGTTGACGATGACGGCAGAGATGTTATGATATATCATGCAAGGACGGAAACGGAGATAAAGGGCGATCCCCTGTATGTCCCGAACCGTCACGCAATGATAATGCCGATCTGCTATGAGGCCGGAAGACCTGTTTTTTCTTATGACAATACGTGAGTCTGTGCCTGTCCGTACAGTATTTCGGACCGGGGCATTTCCTTAAGGGGATCGGCATATGAAAAACCTGCCTGACAACAGGATATTTCTGATACTTGGTACGGTGCTTGATATAGTGTGGCTCAGCATACTCTGGTATCTTGGCAGTATCCTTATAGTTACGGCCGGTGCGGCCTCCTGTGCCCTGTATTATACGGTACATGTCCGGATATTCAGGGGAGAGGGATATATTTTTTCCACCTGCAGAAAGGCATTTAAGGAGAATTTCAAGAAGGCCACCATCCTTTGGATGATCTGTCTTGTCATAGATGTTTTTCTTCTGATCGATCTCAGGCTGTCGGAGATGGCAATAGAACAGGGAAGCGCACTTGCGATGTTCTATTATCCGGTATTTGTCTGCCTGATCCTTGCAGTGATGTGGCAGCTTTCCATCGTGGCTTACCAGGCCCGCTTTGAGGATACCATAGGGGCTGTCCTTTTAAAGAGCGCGGTCACGGCGGCCGGGAACATGGGGTGGATGATATTCCTTGTGCTTATCCTTGCGGGGGCTGTATATCTGTGTCGTTATCTCATTTTTATGGTGCTCCTGCTGCCGGGAGGGTATGCCTGCCTCATGCATCATGTATTTGAACATATTTACAGGAAAAAAGGGTGGATAAAGGAGAGTGAGGAAGAAAACAACGGGCAGTATGCAGAAGGCTTGAACAATGAAGAGATTGAAGCGTGATAAACAGGAATTATACCGGATAGTCCGCGAATATGGGGCTGACGTTCTCAAAAGCGAGGCGTTCAGGGCCGGCTGCGGGCAGAGGCATCACATTGTTACAACTGTCACGGTGCATTCAAGGAAGGTCGCGATGTATACGGTCCTGATATGCCGGAAGCTTAAGGAGCTTGGGATAGAGACGGATGAAAGGTCTATTGTAAGGGCTGCCCTGTGTCATGATCTTGGGATGGTGGGCAGGAGGGAGAAGTTCAGAAATAATTCCGAATGCTCGAAAAAGCATCCCATCGATTCAGTGAAGCTTGCCAGAGAGATATATCCGGATATGAATGAGCGGATGGAAAACGCCATCAGGTGGCATATGTGGCCAATGGTACCCCATATGCCCGCGACCTCGGAGGAGATAATCCTGATAATGGCGGATAAGCTGGCGTCACTGGGGGATATGTTTAAATATTCCGGGCGCCGTTTCCGAAGGCTTATTCACCGGGGAAGGGAATATGTGACTTTGCCGAAAAAAAAAGGACCGCTGCTTTAGCGGTCCTTTTTAAGTGCCGGCAGTGGGACTTGAACCCACACGTAGTCACCTACAACAGATTTTGAGTCTGCCTCGTCTGCCATTCCGACATGCCGGCCTTTACAGTGAGCGTGATCCTTGATGTACTCTCTGTAAGCTCTAAGCTATATCATAACAAAATGAAAGGAAAAATCAAGAATTATTTATGCAGTTTCGGGGCAATCGCTTAATACTCTCATAACCCCGGCGGGATATGCAGAGCATAAAAAGCTCAGATACGGGCTTTCTTATGATCTGCATATCCCTCACAACTTTGGGGTATGAAGCGATTGTCCTGATGCGGCTTTGGCATCACAACATTTGGTATAAAAAAACTGGAATCTATACCAGTTTTGGTGTATAGTATTGAGGATAAGGGTTTATAACGCAGTTAAAGCGCTGTTTACGGAGAGCCTGAGATGGACTGTCAGGAGGCAAACGGGAATATTTCCCGCTTTATAGACGACGGATTGACGGGTGATGAGCTGTCAGCCTTTCTTTTACATATTGATACCTGCAGGGAATGCTATGAGGAGCTTGAGACCAATTACCTCATAAAGGAGTCGTTAAGCCGGCTGGAGGTAGAGGAGGGAGCGTCCTTTAATATCCATGAGGAGCTTCATAAAAAGCTGAAGGTCTGCGAACAGCTTGTAGGTTTACATAACATAGCCCTGCTGTCAAGACGGGTCATCCTTCTTATTGCCGCCCTCTGTGTAGGGATCTGTATCGTGAGCATGTATCTGTGAGCTTGAAAACCAGTTATCAGACGGTATCGAAAATGGCCTGAATAAATCAGTGCAGGCAGGGGAATCGTTCAGATGAGTGAAAAGATAGTTTTAATAGACGGAAACAGTATTATGAACAGGGCGTTCTTCGGGGTGCCCGTGCTTACAAACAGCAAAGGGGTGCATACCAATGCCGTCTATGGCTTCCTGAATATAATGTTTAAGATGCTTGATGAGGAAAGCCCGCAATATCTTGCCGTAGCCTTTGATGTGCATGCGCCTACCTTCCGTCATAAGCTTTATGCCGAATACAAGGGGACACGGAAGGGAATGCCGGAGGAGCTCAGGGAGCAGATGCCTCTTATTAAGGCTATCCTTAAGGCGATGGATATCTGTACGGTTGAAAGGGAGGGCTTTGAGGCTGACGATATACTGGGTACCATCGCAAAGGACTCGGAGGAAAGAGGACTTCAGGTTTCCCTTATTTCAGGCGACAGGGATCTTCTTCAGATAGCCAGCGACAATATTAAGATAAGGATACCGAAAACAAAGGGCGGAAGGACCGAGGTGGAGGATTATCACACTAAGGATGTGATCGAAAGATACGGCCTTACCCCGGAGCAGATCATAGAGCTGAAGGCTCTGATGGGAGATGCCTCCGACAACATTCCCGGGGTCCCGAAGATCGGAGAGAAAACGGCCACAGCACTTATACAGGAATACGGAAGCATCGAAAACCTGAAGCTTCACAGGGATGAGATAAGCAAAAAAAGCATAAGGGAGAGCCTTATTCAGAATTTTGAGCTGGCAGAGCTCAGCAAGACGCTTGCGACCATAGATATTCACGCGGATATCGATACCGACCCGGAGAGAATGCGGATCGGGAGCATATATACAAAGCAGGCCTATGATCTTATAAAGGAGCTTGAATTCAAAAATATGGCAGAGAGGTTTGAAGGCCTCGGGCTCAGCGATGATATCGGGCTTTCCTGCTGCCTTGTATATGAAGAGGGCGAGGTTTTTGAGCTTTTTGAAAGGCTTAAGGAATGCAGGGTGACGGGCTTTAAGCTCTTTCGTACTGACCGGCTCTTCGGGGCCGCCTTCTGCAGCGACGAAAAAAAGGCGTATTTTATCCCTGTCAGGTCAGAGGGGATGCGGGGCGCAGATGAGGAGCTTGTATTAAGGCTTATGACCGGGCTCTTTACAAAGACGGAAGCAATGTTTCCGACCTTTGGTCTTAAGGAGGCGTTCCATCTTCTGCCGGAGCTTGCGGACTTTGAGCTTACGGGAAGGTTTTTCGATACCAAGCTTGCAGCGTATCTGCTTAATCCTCTTAAATCCGACTATGAGCCCGAGGATGTGGCAATAGAGAACGGCATAAGGATGAGATCCTACAAGGAGCTCTTCGGAAAGTCAGGCTTTGAAGCTGCTTTCGCCTCCGATGCCGATGCCTTCTGTAAATATGCCTGTAAATGTGCTTATGCTGTTTTTTCCTCATACGAAGGGCTTAAGGATAAGCTGGGGGCAAGCGGAATGAGCGGGCTTTTTGAGGAGATCGAAATGCCTCTTACGATCTGCCTTTACGGTATGGAGCATGAGGGTATAAGGATCCTTCCGGACAAGCTTAAGGAATACGGTGACGAGCTTGGCAGGCAGATTCTTCTCCTTGAGGAAAAGATCCACAGGGAGGCAGGGTCTGATTTTAACATCAATTCGCCCAGGCAGCTGGGAGAGGTCCTGTTTGATACGATGAAGCTTCCGGGAGCGAAGAAAACAAAGACCGGCTATTCGACCTCTGCGGACATCCTTGAGAAGCTTTCCGGGGACTATCCCTTTGTTAAGGACGTGCTTGAATACCGCGGCCTTTCAAAGCTCAAATCCACCTATGCCGACGGGCTCAGTCAGTTTATAGGCGATGAGGACAGGATACATTCCACCTTCCATCAGACCATAACGGCTACCGGCAGGATAAGCTCCGCCGATCCCAATCTTCAGAACATACCGGTGAGGATGGAGCAGGGCAGGCAGATCAGAAGGGTGTTTGTCCCGAGGGAGGGGTATGTATTCTTAGATGCCGATTACTCACAGATCGAGCTTCGGATACTTTCTCACATGTCGGGAGACGAGAGCCTGCTTAAGGCCTTCAGTGAGGGTATGGATATTCACAGGATGACGGCCTCAAAAATATTCAACACTCCGTTTTCGGAGGTCACAGCCCTGCAGAGAAGAAATGCGAAGGCGGTGAATTTTGGGATAATCTACGGGATTTCCTCCTTTGGGCTTGCCCAGGACACGGGGCTCTCAAATAAAGAGGCCCAGGAATTCATAGACAGCTATTTCCTGCTCTTCCCGAAAATAAAGGAATTTCTTGACGGTTTAGTTTCCTCCGCAAGGTCAAAGGGGTATGCCGAGACGCTTTTCGGAAGGAGAAGGCCGGTACCGGAGCTTAAGGAATCCAACTTCATGCGAAGGCAGTTTGGAGAAAGGGTTGCGATGAATGCTCCCATTCAGGGAACGGCTGCCGATATCATGAAGATCGCGATGATAAGGGTCGCAAGGAGGCTGAAAAGCGGCGGCTATAAATCAAGGCTCATACTGCAGATCCATGACGAGCTTCTGATAGAGGCGCTTGCCGGGGAAAAGGAGGAGGTCGCGGGGCTTCTTGTAGAAGAAATGGAGAACGCTGCCAGTCTTGATGTAAGGCTTGTGGCCGAGCTGAACGAGGGAAGCACATGGTACGATGCAAAGTAGGAAAATGAAGGTAATAGGGATAACGGGCGGTGTGGGTGCCGGCAAATCAGAGGTGATGCGGCTCATTGAAAAAAACTGCGCTTCCTTTCTTCTGGTCGCGGACGAGGCGGCCCATGAGCTCGAAAAAAAGGGGAGCGAATGCTATAATGAGCTTATTGAGCTTTTATCCGCAGACATCCTCTCTGAGGACGGAGAAATAGATAAGAGGAAAATGGCGGAGAAGCTTTTTAAGGACGATGGGCTCAGGGAGAGGGTCAATGCCATACTGCACCCCGCGGTCAAGCGTTATATATTGTCAAAGCTTGAGGAAAAGAGGGCCGAAGGGACAGCGGAATGGTTCTTTATCGAGGCCGCGCTGCTCATAGAGGACGGCTACGCGCAGATCTGCGACGAGCTGTGGTACATTTACGCTGATGAAGAGACCAGAAGAAAACGGCTTAAGGAGTCGAGAGGCTATACGGACGAAAAAACTGAAGGGATCATGAAGGCGCAGAATACGGATGAGGTATTCCGCAGACACTGCGCCGTGATAATAGATAACAGCGGAAGCCTGTCCGATACAGAGGCACAGATCTTATCGGCGCTTTCGGGATATGATGACAGGAAAAATCGGTGTGGATGATGATTGGAGCATAGCTGTGAGTGAGGAGAAAAGAAGTCAGGGACAGCTGGTCTTCGGACTGGATATAGGTACACGAAGTCTTGTAGGGACGGTCGGCTATATGTCGGAGGACGTATTTCATGTTGTTGCCCAGTGTGTAAGGGAGCATGAGACAAGGTCGATGCTCGACGGGCAGATCCACAACATCGAAATGGTGGGCAGATCGATCCTGGAGGTCAAAAAGAATCTGGAGGAGCAGATCGGCAGACAGCTGACGGAGGTCTGCATAGCGGCTGCCGGCCGTGTATTGAAGACCGTTACCGTTCAGGCTGAAACAGAGTTTGCCGAGGAGGTGATCGTTTCCGGCGAGGATATCTATTCACTGGATATGCTGGGGATCGAAAAGGCCTATGAGGAATTTCAGAGAACCAATGATGTCGATACCAAGTTCTACTGTGTAGGCTATACGGTAGTTAGGTATTTTCTGAATGATTACCAGATAAGCTCACTTGAGAGACATAAGGCAAAGAGGATAGGAGTGGAGCTCATAGCCACCTTCCTCCCCGATGAGGTGGTGGATGGTCTTTATAAGGCCGTGGAGGAAGCGGGACTGTTAGTGGCGAACCTTACCCTTGAGCCCATAGCTGCCATAAGAGTTGCGATCCCCGTCAATTACCGGATGCTGAACATCGCTTTGGTGGATGTGGGGGCAGGGACCTCTGATATTTCGATCACAAAGGACGGGAGTATAGTGGCCTACGGGATGATCCCGATGGCCGGCGATGAGCTGACGGAGACGATAGCGAAGCACTGTCTTGTGGATTTTGCTACTGCCGAGAAGATAAAGACCTCCGCGGACAAGGATAAGGTCATAAGCTACAGGGACATCATGGGGCTGACGCAGAAGATCACTCCGAAGGAGGTCCTGAAGGTCACCGAGCCGGTCGTTAAAAAAATGGCAAAGGCGGTTGCCGCAAGGATAAAGGAATTAAACGGAGGCAAGCCTGTGGCGGCTGTCTTTGTGGTAGGGGGAGGAGGAAAGCTGCCTTCCTATACCGGTATACTCGCAAAGGAGCTTGGGATCGATAAGACCAGATGCGCCCTGAGGGGCGAGGAGGTGCTTAAGGATATCGATTACCAGAACGGTAAGCCGAACCGGGATCCGATGTTTGTGACGCCCATAGGAATATGCCTGAATTTTTATGATCAGGAGAATAACTTTATCGTTGTTAATTTCAACGGTGAAAGGATAAAGCTGTATGACAACGGGCATCTCCTTCTGGTAGACGCTGCCATGCAGGCGGGCTTTCCCAATGAAAGCCTTTTTGCGAAGCGCGGCCCGGAGCTTAACTTTACGGTGGATACAAAGCCCTATATGATAAGGGGCGAGCTGGGAGAGCCTGCCGTGATAAAGCTTAACGGGGAGACGGTGAGCATAAACGAGCCCATAAAGGCTGGGGACAAGATCACGGTCATTGAGTCCACCGCAGGCCGGGGCGGACATATGGAGCTTATGAACATCCCGGGCTTTGAGGCGGCACTGAGAGTCAATGTCAATGATAAGAATATCGACCTTCCGAAGTTTGCCAGGGTCAACGGTGAGCTTGAATCCGGCTACTATGACCTTAAGGACGGGGACAGGGTCGAGATGCTCGACTACTATACCGTAAGGCAGGTGGCTGAGTTCATGGATGTCGTGCTTGCGGCGGATATGAACATTTATGTGAATAACAAGCTTTCTACCCTTGATGACAGGGTATACAACAATTTTTCCATTATATGGACGCTTGAGGAGCTTGAGCTTTCGGATGTTGAAAAATACGGGAGCGGTGCGAAGGACGGTGCTACCGCGACAAGCTTTTCGGAGCTTCTTGCGGATGAGGATTACAGGACCGGGGACGCACTGCCGCCGGAGGACGTTAAAAGGCCGGAGCTTGGAGGAAGCGATAATAAGGAGTACAGAGTAGGCTCTGAGCAGACTCCGGGAAGCAACGGCAGGGCAGACGCTTACGAAGCCGGGGAGGATGAGCCTGCCGGGCCTGCCTCAGAGAATGGTGAGCCTGCCGAATCCGAAGAGCCTTCCATTAAGGAGAACAGGCCCCTTGAGCCTGTCCCGGAGGAAGGCGTGAAGGAGCAGACCCCGGAGGAAGCGGAAGAGCTGCTTAAGCAGAGCAGCGGAGAGCCGGAGCCGGAAGGGGAGGCGCCTGAAGAAGCGGCTTCTGATGAGAGCGGGCCTGAGGAGGATCTGCCCGGCAGCAGGTTAAGAAGAAGCTTCCCGGAGGTGGCGGGCAATGAGACCACAGATGAAACGGAGAGTACCGCCGGAGTGGGAGAAATGCCGGCAGGGACCTCCATTACGGTAACGGTCAACGATAACACTGTTATCCTTACCGGGAAAAAGGATTATATCTTTGTGGATGTTTTTGAATTCTATGATTTCGATCTTTCCACGCCGCGGGGCAGGGCGGTCATAACAAAGCTTAACGGAAACCCCGCGCCCTATGCCGCGGTACTGAGTGACGGGGATGAGATACAGATATACTGGGAGGAGTAGGCTAAGGAAGACTGATTAATTCAGTCTTTCCTTAGCTGCCTCAGGCGGGATGCACAGAAATTCGCATAGGAAGGGCGCAAGCGCCCGCGAGCTTATTCGATATTTGCAAAACAAATATCGAATTGGTTTCGTGCGGGAAACGCGTTAGCGTTTCCCATAGCACAGCATGAAAACAGTAAAGGGAAATGAGGGGGGAGTCTTAAAATGGAATTATGCAGTATAGCCAGCGGGAGCAGCGGAAATTGTATTTATGTAAGCTCCGGGGATACCAGGCTTTTAGTGGATGTGGGAATAAGCGGAAAGAGGGTTGAGGAAGGGCTCAATTCCCTGGGGCTTAAGACCGCTGAAATGGACGGTATACTTATAACGCACGAGCATTCGGATCACATAGCGGGCCTGGGCGTTATCTCGAGAAGGCTCGGGATCCCGGTATATGCCACCCGGGGCACCATAGAAGCCATAAGGAGCATAAGGACGCTCGGAGAGATACCCTCTGAGCTCTTCCATGAGATCCGCGCGGACGAGCCCTTTATGCTTAAGGATATCCGGGTGGCGCCGGTAAGGGTCTCGCATGACGCGGCCGAGCCTGTGGCCTACAGGCTTTCAAAGGACGAAAGCTCGGTAGGGATACTGACGGATCTGGGAACCTATGATGACTATACCGTCAAAAGCTTTTCGGGGGTGGAGGCCATACTGATAGAGGCCAACCATGACGTGAACATGCTGCAGGTCGGAAGGAAGTATCCCTACGCTCTTAAGCAGAGGATACTGAGCGACAGGGGGCATCTTTCAAATGAAGCCTGCGGACGGTTATTATGTAAACTGCTGCATGATAACCTTAAGCAGATCCTGTTAGGGCACCTGAGCAAGGAAAACAATCTCGCGGAGCTGGCGTATGAGACGGTAAGGCTTGAGATACTTATGGACAGATGTCCGTACAGGCCGGAGGATTTCGATATAAGGGTAGCGGGAAGATCGGAGCGCTCGGCGCTTCTTGAGGTCATTTAGCTGCGGCAGTTAGCCGTTTGACAGTAGTATTTGAAGGATTTCGGAGACCGATATGAAAAGAACGATAATTACAGTAGTAGGGAAGGACACGGTAGGGATAATCGCTAAGGTATGTACCTACCTTGCTAATAACCGGATAAACATTCTTGATATTTCACAGACCATCGTACAGGGCTTTTTTAACATGATGATGATAGTAGATCTGGAGGATGCCACAAAGCCCTTTGCGGACGTTTCATCCGAGCTTATCGGAGTGGGCGAGGAGATAGGAGTGGTCATCCACTGCCAGAAGGAAGAGATATTCGACAGTATGCACAGGATCTGAGGTAAGAGCCAATGATTAATATTCATGAGGTCAGCGAGACCAATAAAATGATCGAAAAAGAGAACCTTGACGTGAGGACCATTACCCTCGGGATAAGTCTTCTTGACTGTATCTCTGACGATCCTGACACCCTTAAGGCAAGGATATACGACAAGATAACGAAAAGCGCCGAAAGACTGGTGCCTGTCGGAAAAGAGATAGAGAATGATTTCGGAATACCGATAGTCAACAAAAGGATCTCGGTGACTCCGATATCTCTCGTGGGCGCTTCGGCCTGCAGGGGGCCCGAGGACTTTGCCGGGCTTGCAAGGACCCTTGATGAAGCCGCAAAGGCGGTTGGGGTAAACTTCATAGGAGGGTTTTCGGCACTGGTATCAAAGGGGATGACTCCTTCCGATGTAAATCTCATCAATTCGATCCCTTCTGCTCTTTCCGAAACGGATGTGGTCTGCAGCTCGGTAAACGTCGGCTCCTCAAAAACGGGGATCGATATGGATGCGGTAAGGCTTATGGGAAGTATCATAAAGAAGACCGCACAAGCCACACAGGACAGGCAGTCCCTGGGCTGCGCAAAGCTTGTGGTATTCTGCAACGCGCCTGACGACAATCCCTTTATGGCGGGAGCCTTTCACGGAGTCACAGAGGGTGATATGGTAATAAATGTAGGCGTGAGCGGCCCGGGGGTAGTAAAGACGGCCATCTCACGGATACATGGCGAAAGCTTTGAGACCCTGTGCGAGACCATTAAGAAGACCGCCTTTAAGGTGACAAGAGTGGGACAGCTTGTGGCAAAGGAGGCCTCCCGCAGACTGGGGATACCCTTCGGGATAGTGGATCTTTCCCTGGCGCCCACACCTGCCATAGGGGACAGTGTGGCGGATATACTTACCGAGATGGGGCTTCAATATGCCGGTGCGCCGGGAACGACCGCCGCCCTTGCACTTCTTAACGATCAGGTAAAAAAAGGGGGAGTAATGGCGTCCTCTTATGTAGGAGGGCTGAGCGGAGCCTTCATACCGGTCAGCGAGGATCAGGGAATGGTGGATTCGGTCAATGCCGGGTGCCTGACACTGGAGAAGCTTGAGGCAATGACCTGTGTCTGCTCGGTAGGGCTTGATATGATAGCGGTTCCGGGTGATACGAGCGAGTATACAATTTCGGGTATAATAGCGGATGAGATGGCGATAGGCATGGTAAATCAGAAGACCACCGCGGTAAGGATCATTCCCGCCTATGGAAGAAAGGCAGGGGACAGTGTGGAATTCGGCGGGCTGTTAGGACATGCCCCGGTGATCAGGGTCAATCCCTTCTCCTGTGAAGAGTTCATCAAAAGGGAGGGAAGAATCCCGGCCCCGATACATTCCTTCAAAAATTAGGGGAACGCCTGCTGAAGCGTTTCCCGCGTCTCTCAGCCTGTTCCTTCGGGATATTCGACCCCTTCGGGGAGAGGCTCCCACTCACTAAGCCCCAGGGTCTGCCGGAATTTGGCCTGCTCAAGGGTGAGGGTGGGAAGATCCTCCTTAAGGTAATCCAGAAGAGTATCGATCCCTTCTCCGGTCACATTGTTCACCTCAAAGATCCGTTCACAGCCCGCGTTCTGCATCCATTGCCTTATCATCGGCACATTGGCATAGGGGGAATCGGTTTTTGTGATCACACCTATAAGCGGACGCAGGATAAAGGTATGCAGACTGGCTCCGAAAAGATTATAGGGCTCATCGGCAGCCTGGATTATGGCAACCACGTCAGCCTCAAAGGAAAAGCAGGCAAGCCCTACGCTGAAGTGCTTGGATTCGGCATATTCGCCGGGGGTATCTATCGCGTCCTGTGAGGTGTTGGTGTACTGGGTCTTTACATAGTGGAGCTTTTCGCCCTTTAAGGCCTGGGTCAGTGAGGTCTTTCCGGCCTCGCTCCTTCCCATTAAAAATACTTTTTTCATTTTTGTTCACCGGGGTCAGGCACGAGCCGGGTTTACCCGAGCCCGTATCGAAAGCAGTGTTCAGCTTCTGGTCACATTTACGACCGGAAAACCAAGCTCATCCCTAAAGAACCTGACAACCTCCTTTACTGCGGTCTCAACCTCGGAAAGCCTTCCGGTTATTATAAGGGAGCCGCAGAAGCGATCCATGAAGCCGATCTCGATGTCGGCCGCCTTAACGGCGGTGTCAGCTGCCGCAACGACCGCCTCCCAGGGAGTAAACCGGATAAGCCCCAATGCGTCGCCCATATGATCCTCGCCCTCATGAACTCCGATATGAAGCCCGAGGTTATGATATACGCTCCTGTCCGAGGGGGTAAGTATATGGGCAAGGCAGACCTCCCTCCCGGGGATCCTTAAGCGAGTCATCCTGAGAGTCTTTCCCCTGAGCTCGGCATAATCCTTATGAAAGATCCTTTCAAGAAATTCCTGAGTTGATAATCCTGTCATGGCCCTATCTTTTGGTTATCCTGCATACTACATAATTAAGCTCGTCCCTGAAGTAATTAACGATCTCAGTCATGGCCGAGTTTACATCGGAGAGGACCCCGGTAATGATAAGAGTCCCCGTGAAGCGGTCGGCAAAGCCGAGATATACATTGCCGCTTTTTACTGCTATGTCCGAAGCGATGACCGCCGATTCCGGCGGAGTCATGTTCATGATGCCGATCGCGGAGGAGCTGTAGTCTACCTGAGGGTTAAGGCCCAGCTTCTGATATATGACGGGAGCGGGTGCCCCCATGATATGCGCGAAGGTTATTTCCTTTCCCGCGACAGTTTCCTGTACTATCCTTATCTGTTCTTCGTGTTCGTTAGCCATCTCTGTTATTTCCTTATCTGAATAGACATTATCTGATTTATTATAGCAGAAAAATCCGGGTGTGGACATACAGGCTACTGATACTTTACGATATTTTTCAAATATTCTGATCTGAAAAGCTGCATGAACTTTCTGCATGCCGTCTTTTCATAAAGGTCGCTTGCCTGAATTCCCTCGTAGAGCATCCTTAGTCCCGTAACGGAGGAGATGATCCTGTCGGCATCGGCCAGCTTTGTGATGAGCGGAAGCGAGGAGCTTTGCTTCAGGGAATGGGTAAGGGCGGTAATGTTCCTGTCCTCACGAAAACCGAGTATGCGCACATAGTAATGAAAATCATCCCTTATGTACTCCGCCAGATTGTCCTGCCTTATGTCCAGGATGATATGCATGAGCGCCCGGCTTACCCTTGTATAGGTGATATCCTTGCTCTTGACCTTGCCGCACAGATCGGAAAAATCAAGAGCCTCCTTGTAAATGCTGAGGATACGGGAGGAAAGCTCCTCGTTAACATCAAGAAAGCCGGTAAGAGCCTTTTTCCTCGCCGTGTCCCTGTCGCCGTACTGCTGAAGGGCAACGGTATAGCAGGAGTGAAGCTTGTAGAAAAGCTCCGAGCTGAAGTCGTTTTCGACAACGGGGAATTTTTTATTGAACTGGGAGACCATGATCTGCAGCACCCGGTCGGGGGTACTGAGGGCAAGATCATAGAGAGCCTCCTTTTCAAGGATCTCCTTTCGCACCGCGGTCGCGGAATAGGAGCCGCTTTCCCCGCTGTGGTAGCCGGACACTATACGCTTCACGGTATAGGGAGTGATGGAAGAGGCCCTTCTTTTGAGCGCCCGCAGATAGGTGACGGAAAGAGCGTTGTTAGGCTCCCTTATAAGCCTTGCCTTTTCCCCGTCGAGGCCGCTGTCAAGCAGCGCCCTTTCCTGAGCCGAGGGAAAGCTTAAGCCCTCCCTTATATAGCGGTGGAAGTTCGATCTGTAGGCCTCGTTATTATTGGCCTCTATATAATCGGCTAATTCCCGAAGCAGGGAGAGATCGCCGGATTCGGAGCCGAAGCAGAGCGAATCAACTATCCCGAGCTTATCAAGGAGAGCCACTGCGCTTTCTCCGAAGTATTCGATGCTCCCGAGGCAATAATAAAGCGGCAGCTCTATTACAAGGTCCGCGCCCTGTGACAGAGCCATTTCAGTACGTCTGTACTTGTCGATGATCGCCGGAGTACCTCTCTGGACATAGTCCCCTGACATTATAACGATCAGGAAATCAGCGCCGGTCTCTTCCCTGGCCTTTTCTATCTGGTAGGAATGACCGTTATGAAAGGGATTGTATTCTGCGATGACAGCTGTAACATGCATGGGAAAGCTCCTTTGTTTTTTTTGTTAAACATGACAAAATAATCATTGTATACAATCTGATATTTGTATATACTATACCATATAATGATGTCCGGGTCAAAAGCCGCATGTCATAGTTAAGATAGCTTTTGTTTGCACGATAATACGGAAGGATTGTTGAGATTATGTCTTTTATTGACACCATTAAAGAACGGGCAAGACAGGATGTTAAGAAGATCGTAATGCCCGAAACAAGTGACCGAAGGACCCTGATGGCTGCTGCAGAGGTTATCAGGGAAAGGATAGCGGATATCATCTTCATCGGAAACGAGGAAAAGATCAGCGAAGGGGCTCGTTGGCTGGATGTCGATCTTTCGAAGGTGGAGATCGTTGATCCGGAAAAAACGGACAGGCTTGAGCCCTATGCTGAAAAGCTTTATGAGCTGAGAAAGTCAAAGGGGATGACACCGGAGGCTGCAAGGGAAAGATTGCTGACGGATCCTCTTATGTTCGGCGTTATGACCGTTAAGATGGGTGATGCCGATGGTATGGTCGCGGGAGCGTGCCATGCTACTGCAGACGTATTAAGACCGTCGCTACAGATACTGAGGACAGCTCCCGGTGTTGAGATAGTGTCAGGCTTTTTCATACTTGATGTACCAAACTGTGAGCTCGGGGCAAACGGTACGTTTTTATTTGCGGACTGCGGCCTCAATCAGGATCCCAATCCTGAGGAGCTTGCATGCATAGCCAATTCCTCGGCAAAGAGCTTTGCCAATCTGATAGGTCAGAAGCCGGTGATCGCCATGCTTTCACATTCAACGAAGGGGAGCGCAAAGCATCCTCTGGTGGATAAGATGGTAGAAGCCACAAGGATAGCAAAAGAGAAATATCCGAAGCTTACGATAGACGGCGAGCTTCAGACGGATGCCGCCATTATAGAATCTGTGGCAAGGAGCAAGGCTCCGG
The DNA here is from genome assembly GCA_002368575.1 of Lachnospiraceae bacterium UBA3814. Taxonomy (GTDB): domain Bacteria; phylum Bacillota; class Clostridia; order Lachnospirales; family Lachnospiraceae; genus UBA2868. The sequence goes on from DFEA01000094.1 coordinate 15,303, forward strand.
GCTCAGAGGTGGCGGGACACGCGAATGTTCTTATCTTCCCCAATCTGGATGCCGGAAATATCGGCTACAAGCTTGTTGAAAGACTTGCTCATGCCGATGCCTTCGGACCGATGCTTCAGGGGCTCGCAAGGCCGGTAAACGATCTGTCAAGAGGGTGCAATGCAGAGGATATAGTCGGAGTCGTTGCCCTGACGGTGGTTCAGGCACAGCTCATCTCCGACTGAGCACATGACGGGAGAGGTTTGCAGCCTTCAGCATGAAATGACGGCACCTGAAAAAGGAGCTTATACCGGGAAGCGCTGTGTGATAGTCGGCGGGGCTCCCATCGGTGATTACGACAGGGTCAGGGCTTTTTTATCCGGGAATGACTATTATATTTACTGTGACTGCGGCCTTGTGCACGAAAAGGAGCTTGGCCGTCAGCCTGATCTGATCGTCGGAGATTTCGACTCCTTTGAGAGGCCTGAAAGGGATATTGAGACGATCGTCCTTCCAAGGGAAAAGGATGATACTGATACGGTCTATGCGGCTAAGGAGGCAGTAAGGAGAGGCTTTGAGGATTTCCTCCTCATCGGCATGACGGGAGGAAGGTTTGATCACAGCTTCGCCAACACAGGTCTGCTGCTCATGTTGGATGGTTTACATAAAACTGCACTTCTTGTTGATGATCACTCTGAAATGGAGATAGTTTCGGAAAGTCCCTGCGAGGTAAACGACAGCTTTCCGTTTTTTTCCCTGCTTGCGGTGGATGGCCCGGCAGAGGGTGTGACCGTTACGGGCGCCAGGTACGGGATAGAGGATTACAGGCTCAGCGCAGACATGGCCTGTCTGGGTGTGAGCAATGAAGTCCTTAAGGGAGAAACCGCACGTATCCGGGTGACCGGAGGGAGACTGCTGTTGGTACGGGTATACAGAGGCTGAAATGTGAACTTGTAACAGTTCGCCCAAAGGGCGAACTGTTGTGATTGCTTTGGATAGTCGGAAAAAACAGTTGACAAAGGAAGGAACGGTACCGTATAATCTTTCAGGTATGAATTTGGAAAACTGATACGGATACGGTACAGCTTACAGCCGGCCTCAGGCGCCGGTTCCCAAAACCGGCTCGGTATCTTAACAGAATACAAGGGAGGTGACGAGATGTCTATATGTCCTAAGAATAAATCTTCTAAGGGTAGGAGAGATCAGAGAAGGGCAAACTGGAGGATGAGTGCTCCTACGCTGGTTAAATGCAGCAAGTGCGGAGAGCTTATGGTGCCGCACAGAGTATGCAAGGCCTGTGGTTCATATAACAAAAAAGAGATCATACCGCAGGAGTAAATAACTGTTCCTTACAGGAAAAGGGTCTTAAGAGGCTGCCGTATATGCGGCGGCCTTTTTTTTATCGCAGAGCCGCCGAAAGGAAGACGTCAGCAAAGCTGACCGGCGGCTCGCGGGCGAGTAGGGTGCGACTTCGTCTTCTCTACCCGATCAGAGCCGCCGATAGGAAAATGTCAGTTCAGGCTGACCGGCGGCCCGCGGGTTAGTGACATTGCCCGTGAACGGTAACTGCTTTTTCGTACGATAATAATATTTGCTTTTTAGGCTGATGTTTAGTATAGTAGATTAGGAAATGATCAGGCTCAGACCCCGTTCTGCGCCTGAGCGCACGAGCTCACAGATGAGCCTGTCCGGTATTTTGCTGCAAATATCGGATTCGATCGGCGCGGAAAGGGAAATGATCATATGATCCGTATCGTGGTTGACGCCATGGGAGGGGATCTGGCCCCCGCCGTTCCCGTAAGGGCCACGGTCAGGGCGGTAAATGAAGATCCCGAGATAAAGGCCTTCCTCATAGGAAAACAGGAGCTCATAGAAAAGGAGCTGGTGGTAACCGGTCATGACAGCTCCAGGATCGAAATAGTGGGAGCCGAAGAGGTCATAGAGACGGGTGAGCCGCCCGTTATGGCTATAAGGAAAAAGAAGGATTCCTCCATTGTGAAAGGCCTTTATATGGTAAAGCACGGTGAGGCTGATGCCTTTGTTTCCGCAGGGAGCTCAGGAGCCATTCTTGTAGGCGGACAGGTCATCGTAGGCAGGCTTAAGGGGGTGGAAAGACCACCGCTTGCTCCGCTGATACCAACGGTAAGCGGTGTCTCGTGCCTTATCGACTGCGGTGCCAATGTGGATGCAAGGCCTTCTCATCTTGTCCAGTTTGCCAAGATGGGGTCGATATATATGGAGCATGTCATGGGGATACCCTCCCCGAGGGTCGCTATCGTAAACATAGGCGCCGAGGAGGAAAAGGGCAATATGCTGGTAAAGGAGACCTTCCCCCTGTTAAAGAGCTGCCCCGATATCAATTTTATCGGGAGCATCGAGGCGAGAGACATACCCTTCGGAAAGGCCGATGTTGTAGTGTGCGAGGCTTTTGTGGGAAATGTTATCCTGAAGTTTTATGAGGGGACGGGTATGGCGCTGCTTTCCGAGATCAAAAAGGGATTGATGTCCTCCCTTCGTTCAAAGCTCGGAGCGCTTCTGATAAAGCCTGCCCTTAAGGACACACTTAAGAAATTCGACGCCTCGGAATACGGAGGGGCACCGCTCTTAGGACTCAACGGCCTTGTGGTAAAGGCTCACGGTAGCGCAAAGGAAAAAGAGATATCAATAGCCATAAAGCAATGCGCCTTATTTAACAGGCAGAACATCAATGAAAAAATAGATGAGCAGATAAACGGATACGGCTCGATCGAAATATAAAGAGGTAATGATTTGTTCGGCAGATCGGCGCCGGCATGGCGTATAAACGGAGGTATGGAAAATGGAATTTGAAAAGATTCAGAAGATCATTGCAGAGGTTCTTAACGTTGATCCGGACGAGGTGGAGCCTGAAACAAGATTTGTGGATGACCTGGGGGCTGATTCTCTTGATATCTTTCAGATCATAATGGGGATCGAGGAAGAGTTTGATATCGAGATATCTACCGAGGATGCGGAGAAGATCGTTACGGTCGGAGATGCCGTAGAACAGATAAAAAACGCGATAAGCTGATAAGCGAGTGAGTTCCGGATTAAGCGAAGCGCCGGAACATTTCTATGTGGTGGTTCTCATAATATATGGATCCAGCAGGAATGTCTGACATTCTTGCTGTATTTCTGTGGATAATGTAATGATCCGTTCGGTAAACCGAACGGATCGGCACAATCTAAAGATTGTGCCAATGCGCAGGATTTCATAAATGAAATCCGCGCAGGTGAGGCTGAAATGAATCTTGAGAATGCGGCTGCCGAGCTTGAAAAAAAGCTGGGCTATTCATTTAAGAACCCTGAATATCTTGAAAGGGCACTGACCCACAGCTCCTTTGCAAACGAGCAGAAGCCGGGAAAGGCGTATGACTACGAAAGGCTTGAGTTTCTCGGAGACGCGGTTTTAGAGCTGTCTGTCAGCGATCACCTTTATAAGACCATGCCCGGACAAAGAGAAGGGGATATGACGAAGCTGAGAGCCTCTCTGGTATGTGAGCCTACTCTGGCCTTCTGCGCCAAGGCTCTTGAGCTTAACAGGTATATCCTGCTTGGAAAGGGCGAGGAGCAGACGGGAGGCAGGAACAGGGATTCTATCGTTTCCGACGTGTTTGAGGCGGTCATAGGAGCGCTGTATCTGGACGGGGGGCTTGAGAAAGCAAAGAGCTTTGTAGACGAATACGTCCTGAATGACATGTATAATAAGATAGAGTTTGTGGATTCCAAGACAAACCTTCAGGAATTCGTTCAGGATAAGGGGCTGGAGCTCAGGTATGAGCTCGTCTCCGAGAGCGGGCCTGCTCACGACAGGGAATATAAGGTCGCCGCGATCATAGCTGACAGGGAGATATCAGAGGGCGTAGGCAAGTCCAAAAAGCACGCCGAGCAGGAGGCGGCCTATGCCGCGCTACGGAAGCTGAAGAGTGAAGAAGCCTGATGTATTTAAAGAGTATCGAGGTTCACGGCTTTAAGTCGTTTGCTAACAGGATAAAGTTTGAATTTCATAACGGGATCACGGCGATAGTGGGACCTAACGGCTCGGGGAAGAGCAATGTGGCCGACGCGGTGAGATGGGTCCTGGGCGAGCAGAGCGCAAAGCAGTTAAGAGGCGCCAGCATGCAGGATGTCATCTTTTCCGGGACAGAGATGAGAAAGCCCATGGGTTACGCCTATGTGGCCATAACCCTTGACAATTCCGACCATAAGCTCCCGGTTGAATACGACGAGCTGACAGTGTCGAGAAGGGTATACCGTTCCGGCGAAAGCGAATACCTGATAAACGGTATTGCCTGCAGGCTTAAGGACGTCAATGAGATGTTCTACGACACCGGTATAGGCAAGGAAGGCTATTCCATCATAGGCCAGGGTCAGATAGACAGGATCTTAAGCGGCAAGCCGGAGGAGAGAAGGGAGCTTTTTGACGAGGCCGCAGGTATAGTCAAGTTTAAGAGACGAAAGGCTGCCGCTATAAAAAAGCTGGAGTCCGAGAAGCAGAACCTTGAGAAGGTTTCTATCACGCTGTCCGAGCTGGAAAGACAGGTGGAGCCCTTAAGAGGGCAGTCCGAAACAGCCAGGAAATATCTGGAGAAAAAGGAAAAGCTTAAAAATCTCGATATCAATCTGTTCCTTTTAGACAGCCTTAGAAGCAGGGATGAGCTTAAGAGCCTTGATGAAAAGCTTCAGATAGCCTCTGCGGAGCTTGATGCCGCAAAGGAAGGCCATGAAAGGAACAAGGCTCAGTACGCGGCCCTGACAGAGGCGGTAAAGGCCCTTGATGAGGAAATACAGAAGAAGCAGAAGGCACTCTCGGAAAGCGGACTTTTAAAGGAAAAGCTTGAGGGAGAGATCAAGCTTTCCGGTGAAAGGATAAATTCCGCAAGGAACAATATAGAGCTTTTCAACGAGCAGATGGTTTCCGGAAACGATAAAATAGCGGCCTCGGAAAGGGAGCTTGAGGGCCTTAACGTAAGGCTTTCGGAGGTCACCGGAGAGCTTTCAAGCCTTGATAAGGAAAATTCGGGCAGCAAATCGGTGCTGTCAGGGCTCACAAAGCAGATAGACGAGCTTACGGCAGGTATAGCAAGGGATAACGAGGAGGTCGTAAGGCTTGTCAGGGAAAGGGCTGCGGTCAAGGAAGAGATCGGTCGTTTTGATACTATGCTCGAGCAGGCAAAGCTGAGAAAGGCCGATGTTCAGTCAAGGCTCATCATGGCGAAGACGCAGGAGAATGAGCATGAAAAAACAGCCGGAAGGCTCCTTGAGGAGCTCAACAATATAAACGCGGAGATCCTTTCGGCGGATAAAGAGCTTCAGGAAAGAGAAAAGGGTCTTGCCTCCTTTAAGAAAAGGCTTGAGGAAAAGGATAATGAGAGGCAGGAGGCCTATGTACAGTTAAACCGTCAGAAATCAAAGCTTGATGCCATAAGGAACATAGCGGAGCGGTATGAGGGCTACGGCAGCAGCATAAGACGGGTAATGGAAAAAAAGGAGCACGGGAACAGGAAGATAATCGGTGTGGTCGCCGATATCATGAACGTCTCCAGAGAATACGAGACCGCTATAGAGGTGGCTCTCGGCGGAAACATCCAGAACATTATCACTGAGGATGACGCGACGGCAAAGGATATGATCCGCTTCCTCAAGGACAACAGGCTGGGCCGCGCGACCTTTATGCCGCTTACCACGGTACAGGGCAGGGGCGAATATAAAAGGCCCGAGGTCAGGGACGAAAAGGGCTTTCTCGGCATAGCCTCGGAGCTTGTGAGCGTGAACCACAGGTACGATGAGGTCGTAAGCCAGCTTCTGGGCGAGATAGTAATAGTTGACAAATATGACAACGCAAGAAACATAGCAAAAAAATATAATCAGCGTTTAAGGCTCGTTACCCTTGACGGGGAGTATTTTACCCCGGGCGGGGCTGTGGCCGGAGGCGCCTTCCACAATTCCTCAAATCTCTTAGGCAGAAAAAGGGAGATGGATAAGCTCAGTGACGGAATAGAGGAGGCCAGAAGGAAGGTGGAGCAGGCCGAATCAGACCTTGAAAGCATAAAGGCGGAAAGGACCAGGGAAAGAGCGGCGATAGAGGAGCTCAGGGAGCATCTTCAGGAGCTCTCGCTGAGACAGAATACCGCCCAGGTAAATGTTGATACGGAAAATGAGCGAAAAAAGGCCTTTTCCGAGGACTTTAACAGACTGAACCATGAGAGCAGCGACCTTGAGAAGCAGCTTGCGGATATGGCGCAGAATAAGGACGACATAAACCTGAGGATAGCCGCCTCTGAGGAGCGTGAAAAGGAGCTTAACGCAGAGATCGCGGAATTCGGGAAAAAACTGAGCGCCCTAAGAGACGAGCAGAGCGTGCATGTACTCAATTCCGCAGAGCTTGACAGAAGGCTTTTAAAGCTTCAGGGAGAAAAGGAGTATGTCGAGAAGGACATAGAAAGGACAAAGAGCACTCTTCTGGGGCTGAAAAAGGAGCTTTCGGAGCTTGAGGAAAGGATAGGGCGGGAAAATAAGGAGATAGAAAACCGTCAAAGGGATATAAGCGAAATAGAAAAGACGATACGCTCCTTCAGCGATAAAAAGGATGACAGCGAGGAGGAGATACGCGCAGCAAAGGAGAAGAAGGATTCGCTCACAGCCACACAGGCGGACTTCTTTAAGCAGAGTGAGGAGCTGCAGAACAGGATAGCCTCTCTCGATAAAGAGGTATTCAGGCTGAATTCCATAAAGGAAAGGCTTGAGGAGGAGCAGGAAAAACAGATCAGCTATATGTGGGCCGAATACGAAATGACCCTTTCAAAGGCTCAGGCCTACAAGGACGAGGAGCTTAAGGACACAGCGGCGATCAAGAAAAGCATCTATTCACTCAAGGATCAGATCAAAGCGCTGGGCGACGTTAACGTCAACGCGATAGAGCAGTACAGGGAGCTCATGGAGCGCTACACCTTCTTAAAGCAGCAGCATGACGACCTGATAGAGGCCGAAAAGGCTTTGGAGGGAATAATCGCGGATCTTGATACTGCGATGAGAAAACAGTTCTCAGAGAAGTTTGAGGAGATCGCGAGGGAATTTGACAAGGTGTTCAAGGAGCTTTTCGGCGGAGGAAAGGGAACCCTGGAGCTTTCGGAGAGCGAGGATATCCTGGAGGCGGGAATAAGAGTGATAGCGCAGCCGCCGGGGAAAAAGCTTCAGAACATGATGCAGCTTTCGGGCGGAGAAAAGGCTCTGTCCGCTATCGCGCTGCTTTTTGCGATACAGAACCTGAAGCCCTCGCCCTTCTGTCTGTTAGATGAGATAGAAGCGGCTCTTGATGAATCAAACGTGGGAAGGTTTGCCGGGTATCTGCATAAGCTTACGGAGCATACCCAGTTCATAGTCATATCCCACAGGAGAGGGACCATGGAGAAGGCTGACAGGCTTTATGGGATAACGATGCAGGAAAAGGGCGTATCAGCTCTTGTATCGGTATCGCTTGAGGATGATATCGAGGAGCTTGAGGAAAAACAGTAGGGTTCCTGTGGATCGGAGCGGATTATGGCATTTAGATGGTTTTGGCAGAAAAAGGAAGAGCCGGTAAAGGAAAGTACGGAAAGTACGGAGGATGTCCTTCCGGCAGAGGAGGAGCCCAATGAGGAGCTGACAGAGGAACTGACAGAAGATGCCCCTGAGGCTATGACGGAGGAGTTCCCTGAGGCTGTAACGGAGGAGTCCCCTGAGGCTGTAACGGAGGAGCCCTCTGAGGATATGACGGAGGCGCCGGCTGAGGCTTATGCCGCTTCAGAGACCGGGGAGGGTGAGATGCCCGATACCTTTTCGGAAGCGCTGGAGGGGCCCTTAAGTGAGGAAGCAAAGGAGCTTCCGGATACTGAGGGAACGAAAAAGGAGGGCTTTTTCAGCCGTCTCGTAAAGGGGCTTTCAAAGACCAGAAGCTCTATATCCGAGGGTCTCAATGCGCTTTTTTCAGCCTCAGGCATAGATGATGATTTTTATGACGAGATGGAGGAGATCCTCATCACCAGCGATATAGGGGTGCAATCCACTGAGGAGATCATAGAGACCCTTAAGGAGCAGGTGAAGGAAAAGCATATCAGAGAGCCGGAGGAATGCAGAACGCTGCTGAATGATATCATGGTGGATATGCTCTCAAGAATCGAAGCGGATTATTCCTTTGAGGACGAGCGTTCAGTGGTCATGGTGGTGGGAGTCAACGGCGCCGGAAAGACGACTACCATCGGAAAGCTTGCTTCCATAATGCGGCAGAAGGGAAGGAGCGTTCTGGTCGCGGCCGCGGATACCTTCAGGGCCGCAGCCGGGGAGCAGCTCAAGGTATGGGTAGACAGAGCCGGCGCGGATTACATAAAGGGCAGCGAGGGGCAGGATCCGGCCTCTGTGGTGTACGATGCCATGCAGGCCGCAAAGGCCAGAAGCATTGATATCGTTTTCTGTGACACCGCGGGAAGGCTTCATAATAAGAAGAACCTTATGCAGGAGCTCGAGAAGATGAGGAGGATCGTTTCGAGAGAGAATCCCGATGCAAGGGTCGAGACTCTGATCGTGCTTGACGGCACCACCGGACAGAACGCCATCGCCCAGGCACGGGAGTTCATGGCGGCGGCAAAGGTCACCGGGGCAGTTATCACAAAGCTTGACGGTACCGCCCGGGGCGGGATCGCCTTTGCCATACAGAATGAGCTTGAGATACCTGTTAAATATATAGGGGTAGGGGAAGCAATAGAGGATCTGCAGCGGTTTGATCCCGGGGCTTTTGTAAAGGCTATTTTGTGATACTATAGGAAACGAGTTTATTTGTTTACCGTAATTGACAGGATCAGGAGAGGAAGATGAGCAATTTAAGCAACATGTTAAGTAAACAGGGAAATACTCAGAGCGGAGGCGGAAAAGCTTCTCAGAGACAGAACGGAAGAAATACCCAGAATACGAATAACACACAGCCTAAGCCGGAGCCCAAGCCGGAGCCGATGGTCTCCCAGACCGGTATGCTTACTCTGGACAGCTTTGAGGAGGCCAGTGACATCGTAAAGAACGTCACTAATGAGACCAAGCTGATCTACAGCAATTATCTTTCCGGTATGACAGGCAACAAGGTCTATCTTAAGCCCGAAAACATGCAGATGACGGGAGCTTATAAGGTAAGGGGCGCATTTTACAAGGTGAGCACGCTGTCGGATGAGGAAAAGGAGGCGGGGATAATCACCGCTTCAGCGGGCAATCACGCGCAGGGAGTTGCATATGCCGCAGCCGCCTTCGGGATAAATGCCGTCATCGTCATGCCTACGACCACACCTCTCATAAAGGTCAACCGGACAAAGGAATTCGGCGCGGAGGTCATACTTTACGGCGATGTTTATGATGATGCGGCTGAAAAGGCTATTGAGCTTGCAAAGGAAAACAATTATACCTTCATCCATCCTTTTGATGACCTGGCTGTGGCTACAGGGCAGGGAACTATTGCCATGGAGATCTTTAAGGAGCTTCCTTTGGTTGACATAATACTGGTACCCATCGGAGGAGGCGGCCTGGCCGCGGGAGTGTCCACCCTTGCAAAGCTTCTAAATCCCAAGATAAGGGTCATCGGCGTAGAGCCGCAGGGGGCTGCGTGCATGAGTGAATCCATAAAGGCCGGGAAGGTGGTCACCCTGAAGAATGTAAATACCATAGCTGACGGGACAGCGGTAAAGACTCCGGGTTCCCTTGTGTTCCCCTATGTCCAGAAGAACCTGGACGCCGTTATCACGGTACCTGATGAGGAACTCATAGTCTCCTTCCTTGATATGGTGGAGAACCATAAAATGATCGTTGAAAACTCAGGTCTTCTTACCGTTGCCGCGCTCAAACAGATAGATGAGAAGAACAAAAAGATCGTCGCGATATTAAGCGGCGGCAATATGGACGTCATTACCATGTCCTCGGTGGTACAGCAGGGGCTTATAATGAGAGACCGGATCTTTACGGTTTCCGTCCTTCTTCCCGACAAGCCCGGAGAGCTTTCGAGGGTTGCTGATGTTATCGCAAAGCAGAACGGAAATGTCATAAAGCTTGAGCACAATCAGTTCGTCACCACCAACAGAAGCGCTGCCGTTGAACTGCGCATTACCCTTGAGGCCTTCGGAAGCGAACATAAGAAGGAGATCATGGATGCTCTCGACAAGGGGAAATACCGTCCCAAGGTAGTAAGGACCTCGGTGTGATGGAGAGGATCGTAAAGCAGAATCTTCTTTATGATTTTTACGGAGAGCTCCTTACAGAGCACCAGCGGCAGATCTATGAGGATGCCATCTTCAATGATATGTCCCTTTCCGAGATTTCGGAGAATTACGGAATAACCAGGCAGGGCGTTCATGATATCATAAAAAGATGCGACAGAGCGCTTGCTGATTATGAGGACAAGCTTAAGCTGATAGCGCGGTTTGAAAGGGTAAGGGGCAGTGTTTATGAGCTTTCCGGGCTTATCCGGCGGCTTTTGGAGCACGGCAGGGAAAGCGGGGAGGATGAGCTTGACAGTACGCTTGAGCACGCGCTGGGGCTTACTGAGGATATACTTGCCGGGCTGTAAAGAAAAAATACTTGACACAGGAAGGATTATTGGTTATAGTCTTCCCTGTGTTTATTTTTTATGACAGTAGCTTAGGCCGGAAAGGGATCGTATGGCATTTGAGAGCCTGACAGATAAACTGCAGAACGTCTTTAAAAAGCTAAGGAGCAAGGGAAGGCTTACCGAGGAGGATGTCAGGACCGCCTTAAAGGAGGTCAAGCTTGCCCTTTTGGAGGCCGATGTCAATTTCAAGGTGGTCAAGCAGTTTATTAAGTCGGTCGAGGAACGGGCCGTGGGACAGGACGTTATGAACGGTCTTAATCCCGGGCAGATGGTCATAAAGATCGTTAATGATGAGATGGTTGCCCTTATGGGCTCCGAGACAAAGGAAATAGCTCTTGAGCCGGGTAAGGCAAGGACCGTGATCATGATGTGCGGCCTTCAGGGCGCAGGAAAGACGACGACCGCGGCCAAGATAGCGGGAAAGCTTAAGCAGAAGGGCAAGAAATGTCTTCTGACCGCCTGTGATGTATACAGGCCCGCGGCTATCACACAGCTTGAGATCAACGCGAAAAAGCAGGAGGTGGATTTCTTTTCCGTACCGGATTGCCGTGATGTAAGGAGGATAGTAAGGGAAGCCTCCGAATACGCGGATAAAAACGGACACAACGTTATTATCCTCGATACGGCCGGGCGCCTTCAGATCGATGAGGAGATGATGGAGGAGCTTTCAGCCATCAAGAGGGAGATCACGGTGCACCAGACCATTCTGGTGGTGGACGCGATGACCGGACAGGAGGCGGTAAATGTTGCAAAGGCCTTTGATGAAAAAACGGGCATCGACGGGGTGATCCTTTCAAAGATGGACGGAGACGCCAGGGGCGGTGCGGCCCTGTCCGTTAAGGCAGTTACGGGAAAGCCCGTTCTCTATGTAGGTATGGGTGAAAAGCTGTCAGACCTTGAACAGTTTTATCCCGACAGAATGGCTAACCGTATTCTGGGAATGGGCGATATCCTTACGCTCATCGAAAAGGCCCAGGAGAACCTTGATATTGACGAGGATAAGGGAAGAGAGACCTATAACAAGCTTAAAAAAGGGAAATTTGATTTTGAGGACTATCTGGAAAGCATGACCCAGATGAAGAAGATGGGAGGAATAGCAGGTATCCTCGGGATGATGCCCGGCATGTTCGGGGGAATTAAGAACAGTGATATAGAAGCCGCTGTTGATGAAACAAAGCTGTCAAGGATGGAGGCCATAGTCCTTTCAATGACAAGGGAGGAGAGAAGGAATCCCGATATCCTGAGCCCTTCCAGGAAATACAGGATAGCTAAGGGCGCCGGTGTGGACATATCCGAGGTTAACCGTTTTGTCAAGCAGTTTGAGCAGTCAAGAAAAATGATAAAGCAGTTCCCTTCCATGATGGGAGGGAAGCGGGGCAAGTTCAAGCTCCCCTTCTGACTAAGCGGCAAAGCAGCTTAACAGGGTACAGCGGAGGCTGAGGGATCAGCTTCCGATGATCAATATATAATATTTATGGAGGAAATAAGAATGGCAGTAAAAATCAGACTCAGAAGAATGGGACAGAAGAAATCTCCGTTTTACAGAGTGATCGTAGCGGATGCACGCTCACCCCGTGACGGAAGGTTCATCGAGGAGATCGGGACCTATGATCCCCGTACAGAGCCCAGTACCATCAAGATCAATGAAGAGCTTGCAAAAAAATGGCTCGGAAACGGAGCCCAGCCTACGGAGACGGTCGCAAAGCTCTTTAAGATAGCAGGTATCGAAAAATAGATCGCAACGGAGGTAAAATGATGAAGGAATTAGTAGAAATAATCGCAAAATCCCTCGTTGAGAATCCGGATCAGGTCGTAGTTACACAGAGAGAGGATGAGAGAGCAATCATCATCGAATTACGCGTTGCACAATCAGATATGGGCAAGGTTATAGGAAAGCAGGGGAGGATAGCCAAGGCTATCCGTTCTGTCGTAAAGGCCGCGTCCGCGAAGGAAACCAGAAAGGTACTGGTGGACATTATTCAGGATTAAAAGGAAATATTTCCATGAAAAGGCTGTTATGGAAGATATTTTAAAGACAGGAATAATCACATCCGCTCACGGGGTCAGGGGTGAGGTCAAGGTCTTTCCCACTACTGATGACGTAAGGAGATTTAAAAGGCTTAAGGAGGTCTTGCTTGAGGGCGAGGAGGGCTTCACCACCCTGAGGCTTGAGAGCGTGAAGCTTTTCAAGCAGTTTGCCATCGTGAAATTTGAAGGCCTTGACAGTCGCGATGATGTGGAAAGGCTCAGGGGCAGGGGGCTCTATGTGACAAGAGAGAATGCGGTAAAGCTCGAAAAGGATGAGTATTACATCGCGGATCTCATAGGCATGGAGGTGACGGACGAAGAGGGTAAAAGGCTCGGAGTCCTTAAGGACGTTATGGACAATAAGGCTAATGATGTTTATATCATAGAGCTTTCGGACGGCAGGGAGCTTCTGCTGCCCGCAATTAAGCAGTGTATCCTTGACGTGGATGTGGAAGGCATGAAAATGAAGGTTCATGTACTGGAGGGACTGCTGTGACAGGGTTTCATGTGCTTACCCTCTTTCCGGAAATGATAATAAACGGGCTTGGCGAAAGCATTACAGGCAGAAGCATCGAAAGAGGCTTTGTAGGGCTTGAGGCCGTAAACATAAGGGACTATGCCTTCAACAAACACCACAAGGTCGACGATTATATTTACGGCGGCGGGGCAGGGATGTTAATGCAGGCCGAGCCCGTATACCAGTGCTTTAAGGCCGTGGAGGAAAGGATAAGGGAAGGCGGCAACATAAAGCCCTTAAGATGCATATACATGACTCCCCAGGGAAGGGTTTTCAACCAGCAGATCGCAAAGGAGCTTTCCGGTGAGGAGGACATCATAATCCTGTGCGGTCACTATGAGGGCATTGACGAGAGGGTGCTTGAGGAGATAGTCACGGACAATATATCCATCGGAGATTATGTGCTGACGGGAGGCGAGCTTCCTGCGATGGTGCTTATCGATGCGGTGTCAAGGCTGATACCGGGGGTCCTGAATAACGAAGCCTCCAGCGATACCGAGTCCTTTGAGGACGGGCTGCTTGAATATCCACAGTATTCCCGGCCGGAGGTATGGCGCGGGAAAAGGGTTCCCGAGGTCCTTCTTTCGGGCCATCACGAGAATGTTGAAAAGTGGAGAAGGGCTCAGTCGGTGATCAGAACAAGAGAGAGAAGACCGGATCTTCTGTCGGAAACCGGATGCCGGTGTCATTAACTTAAGCTGCTATAGAATGAAACCTTCGCTGAGTCGTGGCTTACAATGTGAGCTTAAGTTAATGACATTGCAGCTGAAAAAATCTGCGGTGAATCGGCGTATTGTGCTTGCATTTCACGGTGCCGCATGCTAAAATAGTTACCGCTGTGGCTTTGTGTATATTTATAACGGGTCACAACTGACGATGAATCAGAGACGGTCCGCTTGATCAGAGGGTCAATGAACGTCCGATAATAAAAGGAGGTCGAAATGAACGACATTATCAAAAGCATTGAAGCTGAACAGCTCAAGGAAAACGTACCCGTCTTCCATATAGGTGACACGGTAAGGGTACACGCAAAGATCAGAGAAGGAAACAGGGAAAGGATACAGGTTTTTGAAGGGACCGTACTCAAGAGACAGAACGGAGGAAGCCGTGAGACCTTTACCGTAAGAAAGAGCTCTAACGGAGTCGGCGTTGAGAAGACCTGGCCGCTTCATTC
>DFEA01000052.1 GCA_002368575.1 Lachnospiraceae bacterium UBA3814
CGTAAAGGTCGATGCATATCTCCTGCTCGGGAAGAGAGAAGCGTTCTGCGATCAGCGCCTTAAGGCACGTGTTTTCAAAAAAGGCATCATATATGGCAGAAGACCCCTCCGGCCTCCCAAACCTGTATTCTTTTTTTGCAAAGATCCCCAACGGCACCTGAAGATCATTGTCCTCTCCGCCCGAGTGTTCGCCCTCCGACATGAAATTAGTGGTAAGAGAAGTTCTCGGATATAAGAAATACATATCCCTTTCAATAAGATAGGCTATATTGTATTTAAGCCAGGAGCTTTCCGACCAGCCTCTGACATTCTCCGGTATCCTCATACCCGTCAGGCTGTCCTCCGAGGCGTTCTCCATCCATTTCGCAAAGCCGTTCCACTGCTCCCTTGTATAGGCCTGTCCCCAGGAGGAGGCAAGCTGCATATAATATGAATCAAAGCCGTCCTCTATCGCAAAAAAAGGCTCTCTGACGTGTACGTTTAAAAGATGGTTATAAAGCGAGACTCCGCCGACCCTGCTGTCAGCTCCCGTAAAATCAAGGGCCGCCGACGCATAATTATAGAAATCGGGTGCAACAAAAAGATCATCCTCCAGAAGTATCACGCTTCCGTACTCCTCAGAATGATCTCCGCATTCAAGAACATGCCTTTTAAGCCCAAGCCTTTCCGCATGGGTGATTATCCGCTTTTCCCCGTACTCCCAGTCAAACTCCCGGGCCGTCTCAAGGACCCCTTCGTTATCGCTTTTGTCTATGGATATAATAAGCGTAACATCTGAGCCTTCAGGGTAATCAGCCCCGGCAAGTGAGAAAAGAAGCCTCTTCAAAGCCCTTTCTCTGTTATATGCGATCACTACCACCGGTATACCGTTTATCTTAAGATCCTCCTGACATCCCTGAAATCATCTATACGGCTCTTTATAACGGACTCGTCCCAGTCCCACCATTTTAATTCTAGCAGCTTTTTTTTCGTATCCTCGTCAAACCTGTCGCGGAGCTTTTTAGCGGGCACCCCGGCGTACACCCCGTAGGGCTCTATATCCTTCGTTACTACGGAGCCTGTTCCTATCACCGCGCCGTCGCCTATCGTTACCCCCTCGATCAGCATCACGCCCCGGCCTATCCAGACATCGTTTCCTATATCGATCTGGATGCCCTTTTTACTGTCAATGTATATCTGCTCCTCAAAATCCCCCCGCCTTCCTTCCGTAAGGTAGGTATAGCCCATGTCCTTTTTCTCCGAATAAAAGGCCGGGTGAAGAGCGACCCGCTCGTCAACAGGGTGCCTTCCGAGTACCGTTATCGCCTCGGGGCCTATCGAGCTGTATTTTCCTATCCTTGTATTGGAAAGGTCTCCCCCGTCCGATACCATGCTTCCGTATCCCACGTATACGTTTGACAGTACCGTTTTCTTTCCGATGTAATTTCTTCCCGCAATGACCGTTCCCTTGTTAATATAGGAGCCCTGCTTTAAAATGCTCTTAGTCTTAAGCTCTATTATGATCCTTTGAAAAGGAAAGACAAGGCTTCTGTATAATGCCGAGCCGACCTCTGTAAGCTTCCGCTTTATCATATTCCCTTCTCAAGCTCCTTCTCAAGATATTCCCGGGCAGCCTCAAGCTGATTATCCGTACCCTCGTCGCGGTATTTCTCATAATCCCACTCCACGGTAACGTCGGGCTCTATCCCCACTCCGTGGATATTATAGCCGTCAGGAGTATAGTATTTTGCTATCGTGACCTTTATGCCGCTTCCGTCTCCCAGAGGAAGCACCCTCTGCACCACGCCCTTACCGTAGGTGGTGGTACCCATTATGGTGCCGGTCCCGTGATCCTTGACAGCCCCCGTAACGATCTCTGAGGACGACGCGGAATAACCGTTTACAAGAACCACCAGGGGAATACCGAGCATGTCCGCGTCAGAATTGTATTCCTCCCTGTTTCCATCCTTATCCTCTATGTATACGACAAGCCCCTCGGGGCAGAATTTGTCGGCGATCTTCACCGCTATGTCAAAATCTCCTCCGGTATTGCTCCTTAAATCAAAGACAAGCGCCTTCATCCCCTGTTTCTTAAGCTCGTTAAGCTGAAGCCTGAACTGGTCATAGGAGACCGAGGCAAACTCCGAAAGTGAAAGATATCCGATATCATCAGTGAGCATTTCCGAGGTTACGGTCACGCTCTCAACAACGTCCCTTACGATATCAAACCTTATGATATCCTCCTCGCCCTCTCTCATTACGCCGACGCTGACCTTTGTTCCCTTTTCGCCCCGCATCTTGCTGATGACTATGTCGCTGTCCTGGCCGATAACGTCCTCACCGTCCACCTCAACTATGAGGTCGCCCTCTCTCATCCCGGCTTTTTCCGCGGGAGAGCCTTCAATAGGCCTTATAACCTCAAGCGTCTGGGTCTCCTGATCAACGCTTAAATATACGCCGATACCCTCAAAGGTGCCGTTATTATCCTCCATGAGCTCGGTGAATTCCTTTTTGGTATAGTACTGGGAGTACGGATCGTTAAGACCGTCAACATAGCCCTTGTACATACTCTCCTTAAGCTCGTTCTCATCATATTCGTCAAGGTAATAGGTCTCGATCACATCGTTTAAAACGGCAAGCTTGTCCTCCTCCCTGGTACCGATAACGCTGCTCTTCCTGAAAAAGGCGCCTGTGGTAAAGTACCTGAAGATCCCCATTCCTATTCCGGCCCAGATCAGCACGGATATAAGGATCGCTATGGTCACTGCGATCCCGATCGCTATGCCCTGTGCCCTTCCTCTGTTCTTTTCCTTATTAAGTATGTTAAGTAACTTGTTTCTTTCTTCCATCTGAAAATATATACCCTTCACAGCTTTTGGCCTGCGCCCTGTTATCCGAGGTAGTTCCACGGACTTACATAGCTTCCGTTCAGGCGGACCCCGAAATGAAGGTGCGGTCCCGTGCTTCTGCCCGTTGAGCCCACCTTTGCTATCTGCTCTCCCCTCACTACAAGCTGCCCTTCGTTAACAAGCAAGGAGGAGGCATGCATATAGATCGAGATAAGTCCGTCTCCGTGATCTATCATTATATAATTACCCATGGAGGACGAATATCCCGCGGCAATGACCTCTCCGTCGTAGGCCGCAAGAATCCTTGAGCCCGTAGGCGCCGCCAGATCGATCCCCGCATGGAACTTTTGTATCCCGAGGGTCGGATGCATCCTGTTGCCGTAATCATCCGAGATCCTTGTATAATCCGGTGCGGGCCAGGCAAACTTTCCGCCGTCGTATACTATGGCCTTTTTATTCTCCTCCAAAAGCCTCTTCTTCTCGGCAAGGATAGTAGCCTCCAGATCCTTGATTATCTGATCCTGGGCCGCAATCTCTTCCTCATACTCCCTTACGGCAGCCTCCTTGTTCTGTATGTCAGTCTCGTAATTACTGATCTCCTCCTGCTTGTGGGCGATAAGGGCCTCCATAGCCTCCTGTTCGTTCCTGAGATTATCCTTGGCCTCGTAGAGCTGCCTGTTCTCGTCCTCAAGCTCCGCCTTCTTCTGCGCGACAGCCTTCTCCGCCTCGATGTACTTATCAAGCATCCTTCTGTCGTAGGCGGTGATCTTGCCGATAAATTCGGCCTTGTTTAAAAATTCGGTGAAGGACTCGGAGTCAAGGAGCATTTCAATACTGCTTTTTCCCCCGCGCTCATACATGAACTTCACGCGCTTCTTCATGAGCTCGTACTGCTTTTTTTCGACCCTTTCCGCCTCTTCAAGCTCCTCGTTCTTAAGGATGATCTGCTGCTCCTTCTCGCCGATCTGGGCCGTAAGCATATCCACCTTGTCATTTATGACGGCAAGGTCCGAATCCAGCTCGGTAATATAGCCCTGAAGGTCGCTCTTCTCCTGTTCAAGGCTCTCTATCAGTGACTGGACGTTTGTAAGCCCGCTCTTCAGCTGATCCTTATTTTCCTCCGCCTCGTTCTTTTCCTTCTCGCTGCTCTCTATCAGATCATTCGTAAGCGACGTCGCAAAAACAGCCCTCGACCCGAACAGAGCGCCGCTCTCAGAGCCTGCCGCAAAAGTAAAGAGCGACAGACTGAGGATCCCCGCAATTACAAATCTCTTTCTGAAATACATATTTCCCCTTATCAATACCCTTTATTATACTTCCGCCTCAAGGGCTCCTTAAGCAAAAGGAACGCTACACCTTAAGATGCCTGTGTACTGTAAACATACTCCCAAGAAAGCCCAGCCCCACACCAAGCACCAGCGCTATCGGTATCAGCCTCTTAAATATGTCCTCAACCGACATGAACTTAAGAAGATCGTTAAGTATTGTAAACTCCTCCTGCACATACAGCACAAGATTGGAATATATGATATATATCGCTATAAGCGGGATGGCCGCACCTATGAGCCCTATAATGATACCCTCTATCACAAAGGGCGAACGTACCACAAAGTCCTTTGCGCCTATAAGCTTCATTATCGCGATCTCTTCCCGCCTTACGGCTATGCCCATGGCTACCGTATTGCTGATAAGGAAGAGCGATACCGCAAGCAGGATGCCTATTATCGCAAGTGAAACAAAGCTGATCACCTGGTTTACGTTTGACAGGATGCTCGCGGTAGTATCCGACCGGTTTATGTCCCTGATCCCATCGACGGTCTCAAGATATTTTACCAGGTCAGACTGCTCCGCAACATCGTTCATATATATCTCATAATGCTCGCTTCCCTCAAGAGGGTTATCCCCCTCGTAGCCCTCCGCGTACTCTCCGAGGTAATCGTACTTAAACGACTCCCAGGCTTCGTCCGCGGATACAAACACCATGCTGGCCACCTCCGGACGCTTTGCGATCTCATCTCCTATGGCCTGTATCTGCGTCAGATCCAGATCCTCATCAAAGAAAACAGTCACCGCGATGCCTGATTCGGCCGCTCTTATACTTGACTGAACATTGACGACTATGGAATAAAACAGACCGAACAAAAATACACAGGAAGCTATTGTCGCTATCGTCGCAAGCGAAAACATCTTGTTCCTGAAAATATTCTTAAAGCCCTGCTTGCAGGTATATAGCAACGTACTAATCCTCATCTATATACTCACCCTTTTCCTCGTCGCTTACCACGACGCCCTTCTTAATTGTTACGACACGTTTTCTCATGGCGTTGACTATTTCACGGTTATGAGTTACTACGAGAACAGTTGTTCCCCTTTTATTGATCTCCTCTAAGAGCTTCATTATCTCCCAGGAATTTCTCGGATCAAGATTCCCGGTAGGCTCATCCGCAAGCAGGATGGGCGGATTATTGACGAGGGCCCTTGCAAGGGCTACCCTCTGCTGCTCGCCTCCCGAAAGCTGCCTTGTCTTTGCCTTGTATTTGCCCGCAAGACCCACCAGCGAAAGCATGGCGGGGACGTTCTGCTTGATCTGCCTTGTGGGCACCTCAATAACACGCTGCGCGAACGCAACGTTCTCATAAACGTTCCTGTCCTTTAACAAACGGAAATCCTGGAATACCACGCCTATGCTGCGCCTGAAACGGGCGACCTTGCGGCGGCTTATCCTTGACAGATCGTAGTCATTTACCACGATCCTTCCCGATGTGGGAGTAAGCTCCCTGAGCAGAAGCTTGATAAGAGTGGATTTCCCCGATCCACTGTCTCCAACGATAAATACAAACTCGCCCTTTTCGATGTTAAGGTTAACATCGTTAAGAGCCGGTACACCGTTGGAGTAAGACTTACTGACAGACTCCAAGCTGATCATATTATACTCTCCTCTTCCCCTTATAAAAATAATAACTATGCACCTTTTTCGTTCTCAGCTTTGA
>DFEA01000029.1:0-19486 GCA_002368575.1 Lachnospiraceae bacterium UBA3814
GAGGCGCTCCGATGAGCCTTGATACCGAATATTTCTCCATATATTCGCTCATATCGATACGGACCATATTGTTTTCATCGTCAAAGAGGCTCTGTGCAAGGGATTTTGCAAGCTCTGTCTTACCAACTCCTGTAGGCCCCAGAAACAGGAAGGAACCTATTGGCTTAGAGGGATCCTTGATACCTGCCCTGCTCCTTATGATGGCCTCTGTCACCTTCGTCACCGCCTCATCCTGTCCTATGACCCTCTTATGAAGCTCCCCGTCAAGCTGAAGGGTCTTTGCCCGTTCACTCTCGGTAAGCTTTGCCACCGGTATCCCGGTCCAGCGGGAAATTATCTTTGCTATCTCCTCCTCCGAAACATTTTCGTGTACCAGGGTAAGCCCTTCGCTCTTTACCCTCTCCTCCTCCGTCTCAAGCTCCGCCCGAAGCTTCGGAAGTATCCCGTACTGCAGCTCCCCTACTCTCGACAGATCCTGCTTTCTGGTAGCGATCTCTATTTCGTTGCCCACCTGCTCTATCTGCTCTCTCAGCCCTGAGAGCTTTTCTATGGAATGCTTCTCGTTCTCCCACTGAGCCATTTTGGCATTCTTCTTATCCGTAAGCTCCGCAAGCTCCTTCTGAAGGTCCGACAGCCTGTCCATGGAAAGCCTGTCGGTCTCCTTCTTAAGCGCCTCGGCCTCTATAGTCATCTGTGTCACCTTACGGTTAAGCTCATCAAGCTCCGTGGGCATGGAATCAAGCTCTGTCTTTATCAGCGCGCAGGCCTCATCAACCAGGTCTATGGCCTTATCGGGCAGGAACCTGTCCGAGATGTACCTGTGGGAAAGCGTAGCCGCGGATACAAGAGCGGAATCCGTTATCTTTACGTGATGGAAGTTCTCATAACGCTCCTTCAGGCCCCTTAAGATGGATATCGTATCCTCGACCGTAGGCTCATCCACCGTAACGGGCTGGAACCTTCTTTCAAGCGCCGCGTCCTTCTCGATATACTGCCTGTATTCGTCTAACGTAGTGGCGCCGATGCAGTGAAGCTCTCCCCTTGCAAGCATGGGCTTCAGCATGTTTCCGGCATCTAACGCCCCGTCAGTCTTTCCGGCCCCGACTATGGTGTGGAGCTCATCAATAAAGAGGATTATCTGCCCGTCGGAGTTTTTTACATCCTCCAGAACAGCCTTGAGCCTTTCCTCAAACTCTCCCCTGTACTTGGCTCCCGCGACCAGGGCTCCCATATCAAGGGCAAATATCTTTTTGTCCTTAAGGGTCTCAGGCACATCGCCCCTTACTATCCTCTGGGCAAGCCCCTCAACTACCGCGGTCTTTCCGACACCCGGCTCACCGATGAGCACAGGGTTGTTCTTGGTCTTTCTTGACAGTATCCTTATGACGTTCCTTATCTCGCTGTCACGGCCGATCACGGGATCAAGCTTCTGATCCCTTGCCCGTTCCACAAGCTCCTGGCCGTACTTCTCAAGGGTATCGTAGGTCGCCTCCGGATTATCGCTCGTGACCCTCTGGTTTCCCCTTACAGTGGCAAGGGCCTTAAGAAAACGCTCCCGTGTTATGCCGTATTCCTTAAACAGCTCCTTTATCGCCTGATTAGGGTATTTTATCAGCGACAGGAACAGATGCTCTACGGAGACGTATTCATCGCCCATCTGCTTTGCCTCATCCTCGGCGGAGATAAGCACCTTATTCAGGCTGCTTCCTATGTACATCTGACCTCCCGCCACCTTGATGCGCTTTGCCAGCTTATTTTCCACATTGTTCAGAAAATGCTCCTTATCTATCTCCATCCTTTCTATGAGCTTTAAGATAAGGGAGTCCTCCTGGGTAAGGAGCGCGTATATGAGATGCTCCTGCTCTATCTCCTGATTGCCGTAATCGTTTGCGATCTTTTCACAGGCATTGACCGCCTCTACTGATTTCTGAGTGAATTTCTGTATATTCATGGCTTTACCCCCTTTCATTCCCGGGCTTGTGCCCACTTTTCTCACATCACGGTCATACTATAGCACACATTGTTAGCCACGTCAATAGTTGAGTGCTAAAATTGTCAGAATATTTTCTCTTTAATACATAAGCAAAAAAAGTCTGCGTGAGCACGGGTTTCCTTTTCTGTCGCAGCATGCTATGATGTTGGCGTCAAAGGTGATAGTAATATGAAGATCCGTGAAATATCATTCTACAGAGAATTCAAATGCCTCGCGGGAGAGTGTCCTTCCACCTGCTGCCGGGGCTGGATGATCCCCTTAAGTGAGGAGGACAGGCTCCGCTTTATGAAGGAAGGAGGACTTCTGGGACTAAGGCTCTGTCTTGCCGCATCCCCTGATGAGCCCTCTGTCCTGAATAAGGGCGGGCTTACCTGCCCCTTTCATAAAAATAACGGCCTCTGCGAGCTTCAGCTTAAGAAGGGCCATTCCTTTATCCCTGAATCCTGCCGTGATTATCCGCGTTTTTTCCGAAACTATACGTTTTTTGAGGAAAGGCTCATCGACCTTTCCTGCGTTCTTGGAGCAAGGCTCTTTATGGATAATACCGACAGGCTTTACTTTACGGAATATGAAGGAAGCCCTTACAGTGAGCCGTGCTGTACCAACGACGATACCGGATATTTCAGATCTCTTCTGGGGGCAAGGCAGGAAATCCTGACGGAGCTTAGGGACGTGTCCGATCCGGATAAGCTTTCATCCGTACTTTCGCGGACAGTCTCTTACTGCATGGATGCCGGTCGGGCTTTCTTATCGGGAGACACGGCCTTTTTTGAAAAACACAGCCTTAAGGAATATCCACAAAGGCTTTCCCTTTTCCCCTTTGACCTTACGCTGTTTGACAGGCTTATGGACACAGGGATCACCGGGAGCCTTCTTTTCTATAAAAACCCTCTTCTGAACAGGCTTTGCGCCCTCTATAAAAGACTTCGCGGAAAAACCCTGCGAACCGACAAAGGCCTTAAAGAGCTGGGCTCTCTGTTTTTCACCGCCCACCCCAAAGCCCCGAGGCTTCTTTCGGCATATTATTCCTACTACCTTCTGGGATATTTCATGCAGAGCTATGAGGATTACAGCTTTGTCAGGAATGCTTCGGCAGGCATCGTTCATCTTAATATGATATTTCTTTTTATGGTAATCCTTAATGCCGGGCAAAAAGAGCTCAGCCGTGACATGACGGCACACATAATCTCCTCTTACAATAAAAAGGCGTACTACAACGAAAGCGTTTTAAAGGAAATGTATGAGATAATGCGGCAGAGCATATACAGTGAATGAATTTGATCAGTTCATAACATGAAAAGCCGTCTGCAAAGGCAGACGGCTTTTCATTCCGTTTTTCAGTCAGATATTCTCGGTTAAATGACCTTCATGAACATATCCTTTGACACTCCGCAAACGGGGCAGCACCAGTCGTCGGGAAGATCCTCAAACTTTGTGCCGGGAGCTATTCCATGCTCCGGATCACCCTTTTCGGGATCATAGGTATAGCCGCAGGGATTGCAAAAATACTTATCCAATTCAAATACCTCCTTTTATGATATTATTAGAACCACATAGACTCACAAATCGCTGAAAAGATGCGATTTGCTCGTTATCTTATGGCACCGTGGAAAACCGGTGCTCATTAGATACGTTATGATAACCACCACAATAGACTCACAAATCGCTGAAAAGATGCGATTTGCTCGTTATCTTATGGCACCGTGGAAAACCGGTGCTCATAAGATACGTTATTAGAATTGTAACGGGACATGCGGAGAAAATCAAGCTCTAATATCGGCCTGACAGGGCAATCGCTTAATACCTCAAGGTTGAGTGGGTTATGAGGATATTAAGGGAAAGCTTTGGATCAGTAATTCTCCGCATGGACCTCGAAATATGCCCTCGGATGAGCACACACCGGACAGGTCTCGGGTGCCTCGGTGCCCACTACGATATGACCGCAGTTTCTGCACTCCCAGACCTTTACCTCGCTCTTCTTAAATACCTCCTGCATCTCAACGTTTTTAAGCAGCGCACGGTATCTCTCCTCGTGCTTTTTCTCTATGGCGGCGACCCCGCGGAATTTCTCCGCAAGCTCCTTAAAGCCCTCCTCCTCGGCGGTCTTTGCAAAGCCCTCATACATATCCGTCCATTCAAAGTTCTCGCCTTCAGCGGCAGCCTTAAGGTTTTCAGGCGTAGAGCCTATCCCGCCAAGCTCCTTGAACCAGAGCTTTGCGTGCTCCTTTTCATTATCCGCTGTTTTTAAAAACAGCGCCGCTATCTGCTCATAGCCCTCCTTTTTAGCCTTTGAGGCAAAATATGTATACTTGTTTCTTGCCTGGGACTCACCGGCAAAAGCCTCTAAAAGATTCTTTTCAGTCTGAGTCCCTGAGTAAGGATTCTGTCCCATATAAAAAATACCTCCTTCATGAAAATTTATATATACCTATCATACACCGGACAGGGCTTTATTGTCAAAGCGGTAACGGTTCAGCTGACAGGGTTATCAGGGTATTAAGCGATTGCCCTGTTCAACTGAGCTTTTCTATTGCTTTTTTCCCCGGGACATTATACTATGATAATGAGAAACCTCTATGACCACAGAAATTTTCAATCATCCTTCACTGAGGTAACAGCTATGGATACAAAAAAACTTGAATATTATACCGCTGAGGATTATTACGCTCTCCCTGAGGGCACCCATGCCGAGCTCATAGACGGAATACTGTATTATCCTCCTTACGGACAGGCCGCCCCCGCCCGCAGGCATCAGGGGCTCGTAATGGAATTAAGCTATGCTGTCAAAAGCTATATCGAGGCCAAAAAAGGCAGCTGCCGGATATATCCCGCTCCCTTTGATGTCCGGCTTGACGAAAACGATGACAGTGTGGTCCAGCCTGATATTTCCGTGATCTGTGATCCCTCAAAGCTTACAGACAGGGGCTGCACCGGCGCGCCGGACTGGATAATAGAAATAGTATCTCCCGGGAATGCCGCCTATGATTATATTACCAAGCTGAAAAAATATCTTGCTGCCGGGGTTCGTGAGTACTGGATAGTTGATCCGGATACGGACTCCGTAACAGTCTACGACCTGACCTCCGAAAAGCTTGTCCCTGAACAGTTTGGCTTTAAGGATACGGTAAAGTCTCTTACCTTCGATGATCTCAGCATCGATCTTGCAAAGCTCACAGCCTCCTTATAAAACATTTCGTAACGGTTCATCACCTCCACCTTTACAATATTTCCGTGAGCCTGTCTGTGCAACCCACAGTTTACGGAAGCAACAGTTCAGTAAGCCATTTCCAATTCATACAGCTACGCTATGTAGCTTTATATTATCCATTTCTCTATACAATTTTCCCATAGTCTGGGGTAAATCATGAATAAATCTCGTTTAGCGTCTAAATTGAAAGAGCTCCGCAAGGCTTATTCCTACACTCAAGAGGATGTTGCCGCGGTTCTGGGTGTCGTTCGCCAGACCTACTCTCATTACGAGACCGGAAAGCGTTCGCCTAATTTTGAAACGCTTTTCAAGCTCGCCGGGTTATACAGCGTTTCTGTAGATGATCTAATCCAGCTGACCATCGATATAGACAGAAACGATTATTTTGATGCACCCAGGCCTACCACCTCAAGCAACGACCTGTCTGAGCTCGTAGAATATCTCAATCATCCGTACAATCAGAAAAAGCTCCGTTTTCTGACTAATACAGAAAAGGAGCTGATTTTCTTTTTTGAAAAGATCTCCGAGAAGGATAAAAGGGAGATCCTTGAGTTCACCCGGATAAAGGCTCACAACATGTAGCTATGCTGTTTAACGGCTCATTTCCCGGCTATAATTCCTCATCCGGAAGCGCATATTTCTGTTCTACCATATGCTTCTCATTGTAGCATTCAAATACCGCATCCACCTTTTTCTGCTCTATCTTCGGAGTAAACAGGCTTACCGCCGGGACTATCAAAAGCCCCGCTATCATTGCTGCCGCTCCGGCGTTGATAGGGCTCTGGATGAACTTTGTCGCAGGGAACATATTGATCACGGTGATGATCACTCCCGAAGCAAAGCTTGCCCATACAGCTCCCCTCGTCACTCCCTTCCAGTACAGCCCGTAGAGGAAGGGCGCCAGAAAGGCTCCTGCCAGAGCTCCCCACGATATACCCATAAGCTGGGCAATGAATGTGGGAGGCTTTAAGGCCATGACAACGGAGATCACTATAAAGAAGATCAGAAAGGCCCGCATTATCACTATCTGCTGCTTTTCCTTCATATCCTTTACGAAATTACCCTTAATAAGGTCCAGTGTGAGCGTGGAGCTTGAGGTAAGGACCAGAGACGCAAGGGTAGACATGGATGCGGAAAGGACCAGCATGATGACCACTCCGATCAGCAGATCCGGAAGAGTGGAAAGCATGGAGGGGATAATGGCATCAAAGGCTATGCTTCCGTCCGCCTTGTATATCGCCGGCGTATCGAAGAGCCTTCCGAAGCCCCCGAGGAAATAGCATCCGCAGGCCACCACTACCGCAAAGAAGGTGGAGATGACGGTCCCCGTCTGTACCGCCTTCTCATCCCTGATGGCATAAAACTTCTGCACCATCTGGGGAAGTCCCCAGGTCCCTAAGGAGGTCAGGATAACGACCCCGAGAAGGTTTACCGGATCAGGTCCCAGGAAGGCCGTAAAGGCTCCCTGCTGCCCCTGTGTCACCGGTATGTCCGAGGGGATCTGCGCAAGCTTGAACACAGCGGCGTTAAAGCCTCCCTGACCGTTTAAAATAGAAGCTATGACCGCTAATATGCCTATTATCATTATTATCCCCTGGATAAAATCATTTATCGCCGTAGCCATATAGCCGCCGAGGATGACATATACACAGGTAAGAGCCGCCATGACCACCACGCACAGGGCGTAGGGCACGTTAAAGGCCATTTCAAAAAGCCTTGAAAGCCCGTTATATACGGAGGAGGTATAGGGGATCAGAAATACGAAGGAAATGATGGCCGCCACTATCCTCAGCTGATTGCTGTTATAACGCTTTCCGAAGTAATCGGGCATGGTCCTTGCATCCAGGTATTTGGTCATTATCCTGGTCCTTCTTCCGAGTATCACCCAGGCAAGGAGCGAGCCGATAAAGGCATTGCCTATCCCGATCCAGGTCGCCGCCATACCGTATTTATACCCGAACTGCCCGGCGTAGCCCACAAAGACCACCGCGGAAAAATACGAGGTCCCGTAGGCAAAGGCCGTAAGCCACGGACCCACCTTTCTGCCGCCTAACACAAAATCATTGACATTGGTAGCGGAACGTCTCGAATAGAGGCCTACCCAGATCATAACCGCAAAAAACAAGATCAAAAGAAGGATTTTAATAAACATTGTCTTTCCCCCGTGCTGTAATTTGTCACTTTAAAGCGTCAAAGCTTTGAAGCGCTAAAGTAAATATAGCAGAGAACCTGTCTCAGGTCAACTGCCATATCTCATAAAACGCTATTCTGTTCACCGTAAAAGTTACAGTTCACCGGCAATGTCATGATGGAATCGGCGGATGCCGACGGAGGCCTGCCCGCAGTCAGCATCCGACAGCTTCATGATGGAACCGGAAATGAAATGACCTGGTTTTTACCGTGATTTTTACCGTAGTAAAGCCTGCCGTCGGCCACGGCTATCGTCTCCTCGATGCTCTGAGAGTCCGAATGTGCCGCCACTCCGATGGTTATAGTGACATGAATGGTCTTGTTGTAAAAGGGAATATAATTATCGTCTATGGCCCTTCTTATCCTCTCGGATAAAACAACGGCCTCCTCACTGGTATGATCATTATAAAGTATGAGGATCTCCTCTCCCCCCCAGCGGCATATGGGGTTGCCCTCGGGTATGTTCTCGTTTATCAGGCGTGTTACCTCCTTAAGAACAAGATCCCCTGCCTCGTGACCGTAGGAATCATTGATCATCTTGAAATCGTCTATATCGCACATGGCCACAGAGAAATATCTCCCGGAATCAAGGCTCTTCTTAAGCTGCTCCCCCATGCTCCTCCTGTTTAACAAACTCGTAAGAGGATCGACTGACGCCCTGTAATCAAGGACGGCATTCTGTCTCTTAAGCTTTGATTCCATCTCGTTCATGTTATAGGTATATATGATGAGGAAGAAAAACAAAATTGCAAAGGTGGCAACGGAATTGAGGTTATAAAGCATCATCGTTACCCTGCTGTCGAAAACATAGGGAGGCGTCTGCGTGTAGGAAAGCTGCCGGCAGATAACATAGCAGAAGGTTGCGCACAGCCCCAGGACCGTTGCTATGGTAAACCTGGTCTTTCCCGTGGTAAGCTCGTAGCAGGCCATAAAGCCCAGAGGGACCAGACCGATAAGGTACTGCTGGAACCCTGTCTCCCAGCCGGTAAACCAGGTCGCCATGATGGCGTGAACCAGTATCTCTATGTACATGCCGACAAAAACCGCATATTCTTTTTTATGATCAAGGAAAAAACGCGCGGAAAAATACATTATCGGACTGAAGATATTAAATACAACCATGGGCATCACGCGCTGTACCGCAAAAACGACCAGAAAAAGAGCATGTGTGGCGCCTATGCACTCAGTCAGGATATAGTATCTGCGCTTCGCTATAATATCGAGAAGCTTTCTCGTCTTTTCGTCAAATGTATCCGCCATAAGCATCATTATACTCTTTCATAAACTTTTGCACAAATATAAAAACTTTCGCCCGGATTTTTCATTTTATGTGCAGAATGTATCTTTCACAATCACCTGTTGAAAGAAATATGTGTGAATGCTACAATAACACCAGAATACCAGACGAAAAAAGGGGGTAATATATGAACAATTGTTATCTTGCGGTGGATATAGGAGCCTCCAGCGGAAGGCACATAATAGGATATCTGGAAGACGGCAGGCTTAAGCTTAAGGAGGTCTACCGGTTCGAAAACAGCATGGAGCTTGACCTGGGCAAGCGTCTTTGGAACGTGGACAGGCTTTTTAAGGAGATAAAGAACGGAATGGCCGCGTGTAAAAAGGCCGGCTTTATCCCTGCCTCCATGTCCATCGATACCTGGGCCGTAGACTATGTCCTTCTTGACGGGGAGGGAAGGGCCGCGGGCGAGACCTTCGGCTACAGGGACAACCGGACCTCAAGGATGGATGAGGTGGTCTATGAAACCATCCCCGAGCCTGAGCTCTACAAAAGGACCGGGATACAGAAGCAGATCTTCAATACCATATACCAGCTTACCGCCGACCGGGAGAAGCGTCCCGAGGTCCTTAAGCAGGCAAAGACCTTCCTGATGCTTCCCGACTATTTCCAGTACAGGCTCACCGGCGTCATGAAGTCAGAATATACCAACGCCTCCTCTACCCAGCTCGTAAATCCCGATACAAGGCAATGGGATAAGGAGCTTATAGAGCTGTTAAGGCTTCCATCGGATATCTTCCTTCCTCTTGAAATGCCGGGGACCTTTGTGGGAGAGCTGCTTCCCGAGGTCGTAAACGAGGTGGGCTTCAACACTAAGGTCCGTCTCTGCGCAAGCCACGATACCGCGTCGGCGGTAATGGCAATGCCGAAGAATGATGGCTCCATTTATATAAGCTCAGGCACCTGGTCCTTAATGGGGGTAGAGCTTCAGGACGCCCTGAGGGATGAAAACAGTCATTCCGGCAACTTTACGAACGAGGGCGGCTATGATTACCGCTTCAGATATCTCAAGAACATCATGGGGCTTTGGATGATACAGTCGGTCCGCCATGAAACAAAGGATGCCTACAGCTTTGCGCAGCTCTGCGAGATGGCGGAGGATGAAAGGGACTTCCCTTCAAGGGTGGATGTCAACGACAGCTCCTTCTTCGCTCCTCTGAATATGAGCGAGGCAATACGCGAATACTGCAAAAAGACGGATCAGCAGGTTCCCGAGACCATAGGGCAGCTGAGCACGGTAGTCTATCAGAGCCTTGCCGAGAGCTATGGACAGACGGTTAAGGAAATCGAGAGGAATACCGGGAAGGCCTACGATAATATCTGTATAATCGGAGGCGGCGCAAACGCGGATTATCTGAACGCTCTCACCGCAAAGGCTACGGGAAAGGCCGTGACCGCGGGGCCTACCGAGGCTACCGCCATAGGGAACATGGTCGCGCAGCTCATAGCCGGAAAAGAGATAAAGGACCTTAAGAGCGCACGGGAGATAATAGCTTCTTCCTTCGATATCAAAAATTACTGAGGCCTGATAAAAGACTTAAAAAATGATCCGTTCAGCTGAATGAACGGATCATTTTTTCTGCTCTTTCCATTGACTGACTCAGTCAAGATGGAATACCGGATGAAGATCAACGCTGACGGGGCTGTTATCCGGATTCGTCTCCATTATATCAGCCATGAAATCCCACCATTTCCTGTTTATGGGATCATCCGCCTGCTTACTCCACTCCTCCTCGCTCTCTATCTCGATGGTACCAAAGAGCGTCAGGGTCTCCTTATCCAGAAAGATCGAATAGTTCTTCCCGCCGTGAGCGTGGATGGAATCCTGCATTTCGGGCCAGAGCTCGTTGTGGCGCTTTTCGTATTCAGCCTCCATACCAGGATAAAGCTTCATTTTAAATCCCTTGATCATTTTCGTGT
The DNA here is from genome assembly GCA_002368575.1 of Lachnospiraceae bacterium UBA3814. GTDB lineage: Bacteria > Bacillota > Clostridia > Lachnospirales > Lachnospiraceae > UBA2868. The sequence continues at coordinate 10,609 of DFEA01000029.1, forward strand.
TCTCCTTTCTGTAATACGCCAATCCCGTCAGCTTTGCTGTCGTTCTCCTTTCGGCGGCTCTGCGATAAAAAGGCACAGCCGGAAAAAGACTGTGCCTTAATATTTATACCGCTTCAGGTCGGAAGAAATTTCCCGAAAGCCTGAATGCGTCTTTGGCTCTCAAAGCCTGATCAATAAACAACCTTCCACTCGTCGATGTTTGAAGAATCGAATTTGAAAGGAGGTCCAAGGATGATCTCTGTGCCTGCACCGTTGTCAACGATGGTGTAAGGGCTTGCCTCAAGAGTAGGAGCCTCGAAGGTATCTCCGACAGCGCCTGTGATGGTCCCGTCGTAAAGAGCAAGGCTTGCGTAGCCTGCCAGTCTTCCAAGGTCGATAGGATTCCAGAGAAACATATAAGGGCAGCTGTGAGCATCGTCATCGCCGATGTACTCAGCCATCTCTGAAGGAAGTCCGAGACCTGTAAGCTTAACGGATGACTTCTGATCCTGAAGAACCTTTGCGGCAGCCGCGATACCTACGGTAGTAGGAGCGCAGATAACCTTAAGATCAGGATAGTTCTGAAGAAGAGCCTGAGTCTGGTCAGTTGACTTCTGAGGCTCGTCATCACCGTAAGCAACCTCAACGAGCTCGATCTTTGAGTACTTCTCATCGCCTTCCTGGATAGCCTTCATGGCATCGATCCATGCGTTCTGGTTGGTAGCCTGTGAGGTAGCGGAAAGGATAGCGTACTGTCCCTCACCACCGGTGAGATCATAAACAGCATCGATAAGCTGCTGTCCTACAGCCTCAACACCTGCCTGATTACAGAAAACGGCACGTGCGCTGGGATCTACGTCAGAGTCAAGAGTAAGAACCTTGATACCCGCATCCCTTGCTTCATTACATACAGAGATAAGAGCGTTTGCGTCATTGGCACTGATAGCGATCGTATTAACGCCCTGTGAGATCAGAGACTGGATAACAGTGATCTGAGCGTCAGCCGTAGCACTCTCGGGATCCTGTCTTACAACTGTGCCGCCTGCTGCCTCGATGACCTCTGAGAAGCCTGAAGCAAGCCTGTCCATGAAAGGATTTCCTGCGGACTTGGTAACGATAGCGAAGGTGCCTGCCGCTGCGTCAGATGCGGGAGCTGCCTCCTCTGCTGCTGCTTCCTCTGCGGGAGCCGCTTCTTCTGCGGGAGCTGCTTCCTCAGCCGGAGCTGCTTCTTCTGCTGCAGGAGCTGCCGCTTCCGGAGCGGGAGCCGTGGTCCCTGCACAGCCGGCTAAAATGCCGGTAGCCATTGCCGCGCATAATAATACGCTTATGACCTTTTTCTTCATTTTAAATTCCTCCTTAAAAAATTCCATATGCTGCCATAGCATATGCTTACTATGTAATTAATGATATAAAAACCGGAATTTCATTTAAACGGTAAAATCTTTTGATTTAGGGTAAAATCATTTCTTGATGTCGGGTTCAAAAATCACATGGCACAAAGTGCCATGGTGAATATGCACAAAAAACGTCATGACAAGCTAGCTTGCCATGACGATTCTCGTGCATATTCACCATCTCAGCTTATTTTTTCAAAGCAAGGTATTTCTGCCTGAAGGACGGTACCAGCACCGACACAATGAGCATTATTCCTATTATTACAAGGATAAGCTGGGTGTTCATATTGATCTGTCCCAGAGCGATCCTTAAGCATACTATGATGAGTGCCGAAATGAACGCTCCTACAAGATTCCCCTTGCCACCGGTGGTCGCAATGCCTCCGAATACGCACATTGCGATGACCTCCATTTCAAAGCCCTGACCCGTGGTGGTGTTTGCGCCGTAGGTAGAGGCAAGGATGAAGAGGCCACATACTCCGGCCAGGAAGCCTATGAGGCTGAAGCAGATGAACCGAAGCTTCTCCACCTCAACACCCGCGTATTTTGCCGCGGTCTTGCTTGAGCCGATGGCATAGAGCCTGCGCCCGAAGGTGGTCCTGCTTAAGAGTATGATAAAGACCACCGCGCAGATTATAATAAGGAAGAAGGCAAGAGGGATGGGCCCAAGCTTTACTCTCAGTATCCCTATCCCCTCGTAATCCTTTAAGGATGCGGAGCCTCCGCTCCCGAGAGACACCTCCGCTATCCCCCTGAAGATTATCTGGGTCCCGAGGGTCACGATCATGGTCGGAAGCTCGGTAAACCTTGTGGCAATAAAGCCGTTTATCATACCGCAGCAAAGCCCGGTAAGAAGGGTTACAAGGATAGCAAGCCCCATGGGAAGCCCCGCGTTGCTGGAAAGACAGCCCATGGTCGCGGAAAGGCAGACGATCGCCCCGACGGAGATATCGATGTCGCCGAGAACAAGGATGAAGCCCATTCCGAAGAGCATGAATATCTCGGCAAGATACCTCGGAGACTCTCTCATAACGTTAGTCAGATTATAATTCGGAGACAGTACCCTTCCCAGTATGTTAATAGCTATGAATGCGATGATCAGCGCACCTTCAAGGCTGAGTATCTTTTCCTTCATACCGCCTTTCGGGGTCGCAGATATGGTTCTTCCGGATTTTCCAGCCATAATTACATCTCCCTCCTTAACAGATTCTGACGATCCATCGTCCTCTGAGTGATGACGTTCAGGATGACAACGAATACGATGATAACACCCTTGATCAGGTTCTGCGCGATAGCGTCAATACCAACCAGAGGAAGTGCCTTTGCGATGATGCTTATGATGAGCGCGCCGAGGAAGGTCCCGACGACCGAGCCTCTGCCGCCGCTCATGCTTACGCCGCCGATGACGCAGGCAGCGATGACATCCATTTCCTTACCGTACTGCATGTTGGGCTGGGCGGAAGCGTAGATCGATACCGAAAGGACACCAGCAAGCCCCGCTAAAAGGCCCATTATCGTATACACGGAAACCAACACCCTGTCCACCTTGATGCCCGAGATCGATGCGGCCTCGGGGTTGGAGCCTACGGCATAAATACTCCTTCCGAACTTGGTCCACTTCATGACGATAAAGAAGATCACATAGGCTATGACAAGTATGATATAGGGTCCGGGGGAGCCGTCCTTTCCGAAATCCGAAAAGCCCGATACGTCCTGGCCGGAAGCCCAGTTATTATTTGAGATGACGTATGCCATACCGCGCCATACATACATAAAGCCCATTGTACAAATGATGGGAGCGATCTTTCCCTTTGCGATGATGATACCGTTTAATAAGCCGCAGCAAAGACCGATAAGGGCTCCGATCACAAACAGTACAAACGTATTATGTATTACATCATACTTCTGCAGCAGACCGATGCTCATTCCTGCAAAGGCAAGAGTGGATGTAATGGAGATATCTATTCCCGCCGTCAGCATAACGCACAGCATCCCGAGCGCCATGAGCATGGTCAGTGTGTTGTTCCTGAATATCTGTCCCAGGTTAGTGGGCGAAAGGAAGGACGGGCTGAATATCGAAATGACGATGAGCATCACTATCAGCACGATCACCAGACTCGCCTCACGTGACCCCGTGATCTTCTTCAAAAGAGATTTATTCTGCATTTATGATACCTCCCTTCCGGACTGGGACTGCTCCATGGCAAGCTCAAGGATCTTTTCCTGCGTCACCTCATCCCTGTCAAGACATCCAGTGACCCTTCCCTGACACATAACATAGATCCTGTCGCTCATTCCGAGGATCTCAGGCATTTCAGAGGAAATAAGGATGATCCCGAAGCCCTGCTCCGCAAGCTCGCCCATAATGGCGTAGATCTCTGACTTGGCGCCTACGTCCACGCCCTTTGTGGGCTCGTCCATGATAACGACCTTCATGTGATCCTGCGCAAGAGCCTTTGCCACCACCACCTTCTGCTGATTGCCTCCCGACAGGGTGCTTGCCTTGTCAAAGATGGAAACAGCCTTGGTGTCCACATCCTCAAGATATTTCTTTGAAAGCTCGTATTCCTTCTTATTATTGATAAACTTTTTGCTGTCGGAAAGCTTGTCTATAATAGGCAGGGTAACATTGTCGCACAGGCTCCAGCTCATTATGAGCCCCTGACGGCGCCTGTCCTCGGGAAGGAGTATAATGCCTGCCTCCATGGCATCGCCCGGCTTCTTTACCGTTACCTCCCTGCCGTTCATATAGACCCTGCCGGAATCCGGCTTTTCGATGCCGCATACGCACTGGAAGGTCTCGGTACGGCCCGCGCCTACAAGCCCGGTAAGACCTACGATCTCCCCGGCTCTCACGTTAAGGCTTACGTTCTTAAAGTACCCGAGCCTGGAGAAATTCTCTATCCTGAATATCTCCTGCCCGATCTGGACCTTAGGCTTGGGATACATATCGGTGATCTCACGGCCCACCATCGCCTTGATAAGATCCTTATCCGTTATCGCGTCAACGTCAAAGGTGTCGATGTACCTGGAATCCCTGAAGACCGTGACCCTCTGGGCAAGCCTGTACATATCCTCCATACGGTGTGATATGAAGATGACGGAAACGCCCTGCTCATGGAGCTCATCAACGATCCTGTACAGCTCCTCGGATTCATTTGCGGTAAGCGCCGCCGTAGGCTCGTCAAGGATGATTATCTTTGCGTCGGTGGACAGGGCCTTTGCGATCTCGACCATCTGCTGCTGGGCTATGGTCAGGGCCCCAACCTCCTCGGTGACCTTAAAGTTGGCATGAAGCCTTGCCAGCAGCTCCTCTGCCTTTCTGTTCATTTCTCTCCACTGGATGATACCGTTTTTTATGATCTCATGCCCGATGAAGATATTTTCCGTAACGGTCAGCTCCATATAAGAGGTGGGTATCTGGTAAACAGCCGCTATTCCGGCCTGCTGGGCCTCCTGCGTCCCCTTGAAATGCACCTCCCTGCCGTTTAAGAACATCTGTCCCTCTTCGGCCTGATGAACACCGGTGATGACCTTTATAAAGGTGGATTTTCCGGCACCGTTCTCGCCCATAAGAGCGTGGATCTCACCGCGGCGAAGCTGGAACTTGACATTGTCAAGCGCCTTAACGCCGGGGAAGATCTTGGTGATACCCCTAAGCTCAAGAATCAGATCCTCTGCCACGAATATACACTCTCCTTTCCTGAATATATTTTTTAGTCGCTCATAACATGATGTCAGGGTCAAAAAAGTTAATTACATTGATTCACACATCCTTCAATGATGAACCGGACATTATCTTACAGCACCGCAAAAGACCGGCGCTCATAGAATATTGTATATATCCTCCCCGGGTTTATTAAGAGGAATATCTTAAAAATCAGGGGAAAATATTTTACTCGTGCAACAGTTCACCCTTCGGTGAACCGTTACTTACTCATACCTTCAGCCATTAAGGCATTTGGGGATCCTTATCTCGACCTCACAGCCCTCAGGCACGTTGTTTCTGTAGCTTAAGCCATACTCCGTCCCAAAGAGCAGGGAAAGCCTTAACTCCGTATTATAGACCGCCATATTGGCACTTCCGTCCGCGCCGGTATATTCGGCATCCGGCTCCTCCCCTCTTGCGGCGACAGAAAGCAGCGCCGTAAGCTCCGAAAGCTTCTCCTCGGTAAGCCCTGTTCCGTCGTCGGATATAGTGATCACTATATCGTCCCTGCCTGTTCCGCTGTTCTTCTCCTCCCAGGCCATTATCACCACGGTGCCCGAGGGCACCTCCTTTTCAAATATCCCGTGAAGGAGCGAATTTTCGACCATGGGCTGAAGCACAAGCTTGGGGATCCTGCAGTCCATGAGCTCGTCAGGAACGTCGATGATAAAATTGACCTTATCCTCATAGCGCATGTTCTGAAGCTCGATATAAAGCTCAACATGCCGAAGCTCGTCCCTTATGGGGATCAGGATATCCTTTCCCGAAAGCACCAGCCTGTAAAAACGGGAAAGGGACTGGACGGCCCTTGAAACAGCCTCCGAATTGCCGCCCCTTGCCTGCCAGTTGATCATATCAAGCATATTATACAGAAAATGAGGATTTATCTGGCTCTGCAGGGCATTCACCTCGGAGACCTTAAGCCTGTCGGCGGTCTCGCGCTCCCTGACCACAAGGGAGGATATCCTCTCCACCATATGGTTGTAGGTGTCTATGAGCTGGCCTATCTCGTCCTTACTCCCGTCAGGGGGGATCTTCTCAAGCGAGGCGCCAAACCCCGGCGATATCCTTGAGGCGACATGAACGATCCTCCTGCTCAGGTTCCTGGAAAACCAGATCTGAATGAAGACCGTCACCAGAAAAAGCACCATAAGCCCGCCGAACTGTCTTACGAGCCTGCCCTGCTCCCTGGCATGGATGCTTTCCACCGGAATGCCTGAAACTATCCTCCAGTCAGCGTTTGCGATGTTGTTATAGGCAAAGTACATCCTCGAGCCCGATATGGTCTTCTGGACGTATTCCTCCTTCTCCCCCACAAAGTCCGGGATGTCGCCGTAGTCGATATGATATTTTCCGGACAGCTCCTCATCCGTCGAGGCTACCAGGGATTCCCTGCTGTTTATGATGTAATATACGCTCCCCTCCTCCGGCTCGTTCCTTTCAAGGATCCTGCCGATATACCCGGGCTTGAAGTAAACGGCTATGTAACCCGCCTCGCTGTTCTGCATCCCCGTAAGGGTAAGGCGCTGGATATAGGCGATGTCTCCGAATGTGGATATCTCCCTTCCCGTCAGATAAAAGGAGGGACAGAACTGTGCGTAAAGAAGCGGGCGTCCCGCAAAGATCCCGTGCCAGTAGGAGCCCGTTATATCGGATACGGGGCGGAAAACATCCGAGAATTCATAGGCGCTCTCCATCCGTTCATACTCCGGTGAGAGATATATCCTTATCTCGGATATCATTTCCGACCTGGTGACATTCTCGATCTCGGTAAAGAAATCCCTGGCGTATACCGCGGTATCGTTTGACTCAAGGAAGGCGTCAAAGTCTCTTGCGTTCACCATCCTGTAAAGCAGAGGCTGGGAGGTTATGCTGTCGGCTATGGTCCCCGCCTCCTCGGTAAGGAGCTCTATCGTACCCGCAGTCTGCGCAAGGACGACTCCCTCCGACGCGATCGTCGTCTCCTCTATGCTCCTTCTGACCTCATTGAAGACGATCCTGAAGATCAGTACCATCAGAGCAAGAAAGGTGACGTTTATGATAAGAAATTTCTCCCGGATCGTAAGCTCCTTAAGCCGTCTTCTCATAAGGACTCCCGAAATTCAGAGGGCGACAGCCCGAAGCTCTTCCTGAATATCTTGGAAAAATAATTGCTGTCTGAATAGCCCACCCTTCCGGCTATCTCTCCTATCCTGTTCCTGGGATCGGACAGAAGATCCTTGGCTCGCATCAGCCGGTACTCTGTAATGTACTGATTAAGAGTGATCCCCGTCTCCGATTTGAAAAGTGTGCAGACATAGGAGCCCGAAAGATGGACATGTTCGCTTATTGCCATGATGGACAGATCCATATCCCCGTAATTTTCAGAGATATAGTTTTTAATGGAGTAGACCACGGAGGATTCCGTCTTTGAAGCATCCAGCACGGTAAAGAAGAGCCCGGTGCTTTCAGTCATCAGGTCGTTGAGCTCAAATACGCTGTGACAGGCCGATATCCTCTCCCAGAGATCATTTGCCGGAAGATACTTGTCCTTTGTAAGCTTCTTTTCATTTCCCGCTTCGATAAGTATGCTCAACAGCCTGTAATAAAACTCCCTTGCTTGGTTCGGGAGGATATAATCGCTTCCGGTAAGGCTTTTGAGAAGCTTATCAAGGTAGGAAAGGGCCCCTTCCTTTCTGTGGTCGGAAATAAGCTTCTTAAACTCACTGAAGCTGTCGGCGTTATTAATGCTCTTAAACACCGTTTTCCCGGGGATATGGCTGTAGAGAAGAAAGGTGTTGTCAGGCATGAAAAAGCTCTGCTGGAGGTTTATGACCGCGGTATTGTAGGAATGTGAAAGCTCCCCGTAGCCCTTTACCTGACGCCCGAGCACCACATGAAAGCTCTCCATTGACTTTCCCAGACATTCCGTGATCTCCCCGGCAAAGTATCCGCTCTGCTTCTCTGTCAGGGCACGCCCTGAAAAAAGCAGGAATACATAGAGAGAGCTGTTGACGGTACAGAGCATCTGAAGCCTGTACCTGTCTGCCACCGGCCTTATAAGCTCCGCAAACCTCTCTGTTTCCTCCTCCGAAAAGGAGGCATAGGGATCATGATCGTTTATTATCATCGCAAAGCAGCTCCCTGCGTTCTTTATGTCAACGCTCAGGGCGCCCTCCTCCACAAGCTCCCTTAAATCATCCTTATCCGGGGACTTTATCAGTCTGTAGGCAACGGTAAAATCCGCGGACCTTCTCGTGGCATTAAGGCTCCTTTGGGCGGACCTTCTGCTCAGGACCTGCGAAAGAGCCTCTTTTACCGCCTCCGTAAGCTCATCGGTATCTATGGGCTTTTCCACGTAGCTTACCGCATGAAGCTTTATTGCCGCCTTAAGGTATTCCTTGTCCGAATACCCGCTCATAAAAATAACGGCGCAGTCCGGATATCTTTCCTGTACCGCCTCCATCATCCTTATGCCGTCCATTTTGGGCATACGGACATCGGTCAGCACTATATCCGGCTCAAAGCTCTTACAGAGCTTAAGCCCGGAAAGCCCGTCCTCAGCCGTCTCTATGCTGTCTATTCCAAGGGCGTTAAAGTCGACCTCCTTAAGGAGGCCCTCCCTGGTAAGCTTTTCATCATCAACTATCAGAAGCTTCATATGGTATATGATATCATTTCCGGGGGATATTGACAATCCATGCAGGGCAATCGCTTAATACCCCGGGGTTGTGTGAGATATGCTGATCATAAGAAAGCCCGGCTCTTCGCGGCTGCAACCTCACTTAACTCAAAGCAATTTTTATAAACAGAAAAC
>DFEA01000029.1:19548-20207 GCA_002368575.1 Lachnospiraceae bacterium UBA3814
TTCACAGTTATCGAAGGAATTTAGTGCGCGAGCTCAAACAGGGTTGAAAGGTTTTCTATAAAAATCGCTTTTCGTTAAGTGAGTTGCGCAAAAGCTCAGATCCGGACTTTTTATGATCTGCATATCCCGCCGGGGGATATGAGGGTATTAAGCGATTGCCCTGCAATCCATGTGATTTTGGTGGAAAAGAAAACGGATAAATGATATACTGTATATGATGTCGTAGAATGAACCGGATATACAGGAGGCTTACCATGAGAAAACTGCTTGCACGCTTTAAACTGACCTTCCGTTCATCGATGCTAATGATAATAGCTCCGCTTGTTGTTTCACTCATCGTTCTGCTGTGCTTCATGTGGCTGAGGCTCAACAGTGTATACAAGGACGCGGAGGACCTGTTCTATGAAAATCTTTACCGGATAAATTCAGGCATAGTAAACGCCGACAGGGACTTTTACCAGGCTCTGACCGGCGCCATCCAGTATTATGATATAGTTAACGGCTACAGCAACATACCCCTTCTCATACTGGAGGACAAAAAAGCCGAGAAGCTTTCGGACTACAAGGAGAACGTCACGCAGGCACTGGAAGGGGTTAACAATGTGATAGCCCTTGCCAAAAAAAATCCCGACCTGTATACCGGGACTCTCCTGCCCGGG
>DFEA01000029.1:20333-34431 GCA_002368575.1 Lachnospiraceae bacterium UBA3814
CCTTCGATGTGGAAAACAACGAAGGAAACTGGAGCGCCTTTAACGAAGCCTTTACGACTACCAGGGCCACCCTCAGCGAAATGTCAGACGTTGTGGAGCTGTGGGCCGAAAACGAGGAGGCCAAAATGGACAGGGAGATATCGGCGATGATCATGCGCTATGTGATCATTTTCTCGGTCATCATCCTTCTCGTGCTCGTATTTGTGGTGATCGCCGCAAATGCCATGACCTCGGAGATCCGCAGGGTGCGCGTCTCCCTCGACAACATGTCCGAGGGTGATTTTGCGACCCCCTTCGACAGAAAGAGCCCCATCAGGGAATTCCGCAGGATCGCGGAGGCCTCGGACGAGATGCGCATAAAGATCCGCGAGACCATGGTAAGCATCATCGAGCACGCGAAGGCCGTAAACGACGGGGCCGACAAGACCGAGGCAAAGATCTCCGACAGTCAGAGGATGACCGCGGACATAAATCAGGCCGTAAGCGACCTTGCCAACGGAGCCACGAGCATGGCCCAGGATGTACAGGATGCCTCGGGTCTGGTGCTTAACATAGGAAACTCGGTGGAGATGGTGCTGCAGTCAGCCGACTCCAACATGACCATGAGCAAGCAGGTCTACGATATGTCGGTACAGGTCCAGGAGCAGCTTAAGAAGCTGCAGACCGAGGATACGGAGACAGACCGGATAGCCGGAGAGGTTCAGGGCTCGGTCAATGAGACGGCCGATGTCGTTGCCGAAATAAGCAGGGCCGCCGAAACGATAATAGGCATAGCAAGCCAGACCAACCTTCTTGCCCTCAACGCCTCCATCGAGGCCGCAAGAGCGGGCGAGGCCGGAAAGGGCTTTGCGGTGGTCGCCGACAACATAAAGGGGCTTGCGGAGGAATCCGACCAGTCCGCCAAGGAAATAACCGAAATGGTCACCCGCATTTCCGCGCTTTCCGACCGCAACAAGGAGCTTACGGGCAGGATCAAAACCGCTACCAGCAGTGAATCCGTTGAGTTCGGAAAGATGAGTGTTTCCTTTGATGAGATGGAATCGGAGCTCAAGGAAACAGAGGCGGGCAACGAAAACATAGAGCATCTTGTGGAATCCGTAAATCATGATAAGAACGCCATCATGAACGCTGTCGAGAGCCTCTCAAGCATCTCACAGCAGAACGCGGCATCCACCGAGGAGACCAGCGCATCTCTGACCCAGCTTTCCGACATTATGCTGGATGTCGTTTCCGAAGCCAGGAGCCTGCAGAGTATCGCCGAAAAGCTTCAGGAGAATGTTCGTTTCTTCAGGGTAGATTAAGCTTGAAAGTAAACCTTCAAACTTGATCGGCGGGTCAGACACGGGCCCGGAGGACCAAAATGAGATTTGTTGAATTAAATGACCTTAAAAAGGGCGAACGCATAGTAAGACCGATCTACAATACCGAAGGAGTGCTGCTGTACGGCAGCGGCACCAGGACAGATGAAGCGGTAGTGTCCCAGCTTAAGAAGCTGGATCTTTTCGGACTGTATGTTCTTGACGAGGCTGAGCCGATCCCGGAAATATCAAAGGAAGTACTTGAAATGGAGGCCTTCCAGACAAGGGTGGCCCATATCATTGACGATATCTGCAGAAATCTGATCGCCGGAAAGCCGGTCAGGAACCTGGATGAGACGGTGGAGCTGATCGTCAGGAGGTTCGGCTATCTTAAGGAGCCGGTCCATTTCAACCAGTCGCTCAGGTCCAAAAAGGATTTTGTTAGCAAGCACACCCTGAACGTGGCCATCCTTACCTCAATGATCGCAGGAAGGCTCAACCTTGAGCTGAAGGAAAGGATGTACCTGGTAGAGGCAGCCTTCTTTTATGACATAGGAAAGTACCTGGCCCCGCAGGATGCCATCTTTAAAAGCGGAGCCCTCACCGAAGAGGAGCTTAATGAGGTACGTGCCGCCAAGCAGAAGGGCTTTGCCCTGTTAAAGGAAAACTATGCCTACCCCGCGGGGGTAAGACGTTACCTTATACAGCTGTCCCGGGATCATAAAAACCATATCGGAGCCGCATGGGAGCAGGAGGATCTTAACCTTCTTCCGGGCACAAGGATCCTTAAGGTCGCCGACATCTATGATATCCTTACGGCGGTAAGGCCCTATAAGGCCCCCAAATCACCCTTCTCGGCCTATAAGATCATAAGGGAGAACCCTGAGGAATACGACACGAAATATGCGGAGGCTCTGTCAAAATGCCTGCATATCCTCCCCGTAGGCAGCTATGTGCAGCTCAGCAACGGGGAGCAGGGGATCGTTATCAGGGAAAATGAGCAGGTCCTTGAGCGTCCCATCGTTCTGGGCTTTGCCAGCAACAAGATGTACGATCTTTCCCAGGCCGCGGTATTTCGTGAGGTAAAGATAAAGGATACGGTCTCCACCCCCGACAACCGGCCCCAGATACAGGTGATGTGACCGCGCTTAAAGCTTCAGCACGGAATCTCCTTCACTTATCCTCGTTTTCATGATGATCTCCGTCGCATAGTCGCTTCCCTTACCCCTTATCTTTAAAAGCAGGGTCTCCACGGCCTTCTCTCCCATCTCCTTCATCGGCTGCACCACCATATGCAGCCTGGGCTTTACGATATGGGACAGTATCAGGTCATCAAAGCCCATGAGCGAAATATCGGAGGGGCATCCCAGGTCGGATTCATTCACCGCCATGACCGCCCCCAGGCTCACCTCATAGTTGCTCATAAATACCGCAGTGGGCCTTTCCTTAAGCGAGAGAAGCTCCTTCATGGCCTCATATCCGAACTCTATCGAATGATCTCTCTTCCTTATATATTCGGGCGGCGTGGGAAGCCCGGCCTCCTTCATGGCGTCCTTATAGCCCTTCAGCCTTTCAAAGCCCGTATATTCATTTTCCTCATCCGAGCATATTATGGCGATCCTTCTGTGATTATTCCTTATAAGCAGTGAAACGGCCTGATAAGCGGCCCTGCGGTTGTCGATCCTTACGCAGTCGATGGTCTCACCCTCCACCGGCCTGTCAAGAAGGACCACAGGGATCCCTGCCTCCGAAACGGGCCTGAGAAACCCGGCAGTTCTTGAGATAGGCAGCACTATAATGCCATCCACCTTTTTGTTGATCAGGAACCTGATGTTTTCCGCCTCAACTGTCTCATCACCTCTTGAATCACAGATGAGCAGACCGTATTTTTCCTTTCGCAGGGCCTGGCCTATGTGCCGTAAGAGGGTACCGTTAAACATACTTCCTATATCATACACCACTACCCCTACAGTTCTTGTCCTGTTTGTCACGAGCCCCCTTGCGAGCTCGTTAGGCTCATAGTGCAGCTCCTCTATGGCTTTTTCGATAAGGAGCCTGTTTTCGGGAAGGACATTCCCGCCGTTCAGGTATTTGGAAATGGTGGCAAGTGAAAGACCGGTCACTTCCTTTATATCTCTGATCGTCGATGGCATAGCATTTTCCTTTCGGCAAACGGATGTCACAGTCCAAAGGGCGGGGCAGTCCATGACTGCTCCGCCCCGTAGCTCTGATAATAACCGGCATCCCTTACGGATTGGAACCGGCTTTGCAATGAACGAATAATACGTTCAGCATGGCATTACTATTTTATAGTCTTGTACATAGGACCGTATGCGCTGCAGGCTCTGAAATCCTGACCCTCCTTGTCGGCCCCGAAGGCATTCCAGGCCGAAGGACGGAAGATCTTCTCCTCGGGAACGTTATGCATGCATACCGGGATCCTCAGGATGGAAGCCAGTGTGATAAGATCGGCACCTATATGACCGTAGCTTATGGCTCCGTGGTTGGCTCCCCAGTTATTCATCACATCATAGGCCGTAGCAAAGGGTCCGTTGCCTGTGCATCTGGGAGTGAACCATGTGCAGGGCCAGGTATAGTCGGTACGCTTCCAGAGCTTGTCGGATACCTCCTCGGGAAGATGTACTGTCCAGCCCTCAGCGATCTGAAGCACGGGGCCCAGATTCTTAACAAGGTTCAGACGGATCATCGTGGCAGGCATCTCGGCCTTTGTCTCAAACCTTGAGGAGAAGCCGCCTCCCCTGAAATATCCGTTATCGGCCGCGCACCACTCCGTCGCTGCCATTATGGCCTTCTGGTCAGCCTCCGTGACCTCATACCAGGGCTTCATGACCGCATTGCCGTTTTCGTCCTTTGCCTCACCGCAGGCATCAAGACAGGCAGCACCTGAATTGATGAGATGGATAAAGCCGTTGGCATCCTTTGCGTGACCCTCTATATCATAGCCGGTAACTCTCTTTACGGACTCGCCGCTCCAGTAGGTCCTTACATCCGCAAATATCTGGGCCCTGTTGGTGAGCAGCTTCATGAACAGCATTCCGAGACCGTTGAGAACATCATTCTCCGTTGCAAGGATATAGGGCTCTCTTGCCCCGTTCCAGTCAAAGGAGGTATTGAGAAGAGCCTCGGGATAGTCGCAGTTCGGATAGAAATCGGTCCACTGACGCTGACCCTGGAAGCCCGCGGCTATGGCGTTATGACCGACAGCCTCCTCCTCGCGTCCCTCAGGAAGGTTGGGATTCCCGTTCATGAGATCCTTGATGATGCACATCATCTTAACAACAAACTCCCAGTCCTTTTCCTTCTGCTCCGGAGAGCTCTTGATACTGTCGGGATTCTTGTCAAGGCCTTCCTTACAGTATTCCTTTGTCCACTTAAGCGCCTTCTCATACTCGGCCTTGTCGTATATCTCCTCAGTCATACGGCGGATGATCTCAACCTCGTCGATGGACTCCACACGCATACCGAGATACTCCTCGATAAACTCGGGGCTGATGATGGAGCCGCCTATGCCCATGGTGACCGAACCGATCTGGAGATATGACTTTCCTCTCATGGTCGCTGCCGCTACAGCCGCGCGTCCGAAGCGGAGAAGCTTCTCCCTGACGTCCTCGGGAATGGAGGTGTCGTCCGCCTCCTGAACCTCATGCCCGTAAATACCGAAGGCAGGAAGCCCCTTCTGGCTGTGGGTGGCAAGAACCGACGCAAGATAGACCGCACCGGGACGCTCCGTTCCGTTAAAGCCCCATACCGCCTTGATGGTCATGGGATCCATATCCATGGTCTCGGCACCGTAGCACCAGCAAGGAGTAACGGTAAGGGTAATATCAACACCCTCCTTCTTAAACTTTGCGGCACAGGCAGCTGCCTCTGCCACTCTTCCTATGGTAGTATCGGCGATGACCACCTTTACAGGCTCGCCATTAGAGTATCTTAAGTTCTCTTCAAACAGCTTCGCGGCTGATTTTGCCATATTCATGGTCTGATCCTCAAGAGACTCCCTTACCTTGAGCTTTCCGCGTCTTCCGTCGATAGTAGGTCTGATTCCAATTACGGGATATTCCCCGATCAATCTGCTTTTAGCCATTTTACCCTCCTTTGTTAAAGCCCGGCTGCCGTCCCGGCTCATAAACGGACCGCCCCGGCAGCCTCATATAGTATTGATTATATAATAATGACAGCCTTATGCAAAGGTGATATAATAAAAAAAAGTATAACAATATTCACTTTTTTCAGGAGTCTCTCATGAAATACCTTGATTATAAAGAGCGTCGGGATCAGGGGACCTTCAATTTTCCCATCGCCTTTTACCATGAGCTTCCTCACAGCCCGCGGTATCATATGCCCTATCACTGGCATTACCATCTGGAGATAATCCATATCGTTAACGGCAGCTTCCACCTCACCTTAAACGGCGTGACCCGTACCTTCCGTAAAAATGATGTGATATTCATCACCGACGGAGTCCTGCACGGCGGAAGCCCGGAGGATCAGAGCTGTATCTACGACTGCGTCGTTTTTGATATCGGTATGCTCCAGAAGGACAACAACGCCTGTTCAAAGACGCTTAAGGATATCCAGAATCATAACATTGTTATTCATACCCTTCTCTCAAAGGAGCCCCTTATCCTCCCCGTGGTGGAAAAGCTCTGCGATGCTCTCTCCGGAAGGGATGAAGGTTACGAATTCCTGACCCAGGGCTGCCTTTATGAGCTCTTTTCCATCATACTGAAAAAGCATCTCTACGATGAAAGGAGCGGGAAGGAGATACCCTCCGAGAGGCTTAACTGTATCAAGAATGTTCTTGATCATATTTCGGAAAATTTCGACGGGAACATAAAGCTTAACGACCTGGCAAGGATCGCGGGGATGAACCCCAAATATTTCTGCAGGTATTTTAAAAGCATGACGGAACGGACTCCCATAGATTATCTTAACTACTACAGGGTCGAATGCGCCTGTGAGATGCTCTCCACCAGGGATATAACAATAAAAGAAGCCGCCATCTCCTGCGGCTTTAATGATGAAAGCTATTTTATAAAAACCTTCCACAAATACAAGGGAATCACCCCGAAGCAGTTTATTAAGGCCGAATTTACCTCTGCGGCTCCGGGTCCCCTGCACTGAGCTTAAGGCCTCCGATACCGTCACCGCCATTACAGCGGACGTTTTTTCCGTACAGTTATGTCAGAGCGCAACTATCTCAGGCTCCTGCGGAAAGACTGCCCCTTCTCCTCCTGCACACACTGACAGGGTATAGCCCTTAAAGGGGCGGTATACCCTTCCCCTGTATACATCCCCGTTTACGCTTTGTACATAGGAGGCCTCACCCGAAGCATCAACAAACACCTCAAAGCTGTCAAGCGGAAGTGCCAGTCCGCGTCCTACAGCCTTCAGAAAGCTTTCCTTGAGGGTCCAGTACATATAGAAATCCTCGTCATTCCTTATCCTTTCGACCTCACCCCTGCAGAAAAAGTGCTCCGCTATCCCTGACCTGTCCGGGCGATGCTCCTCAATATCTGTCCCCAGCTCACCCTCTCCGGCATCGGCGATGGCACATGCCGCGTAGTCTCCCGAATGTGACAGCGAAAAACAAAGGCTCTCAGCCTCAGAGGACAGGGCTCCTGCGGCCCTTAAAAGGTCCTTTTCCTCCTGTGACAGATCAAGGCACGGCTTGCCGTTTTCGTCTCTCAGAAGCCTTACAGGAAAAAGAAGCCTGCCGCAAAGCCTCTTCAGCCCGTAATTGAGCAGAGTCTCAGCAGCAAGCCCTCTTCTTTTATCTATCTCAAATCTGAATTTTTCCGCTCTTTCTATCCTGTCCTTCGACACCCTTGAAATAAGGGAAGCGATATCCGGCGCGGTCACATCCGTAATATACAGTCTCACGCTACCTTCGATTTCGCGATCTCCGCAAGAGTCGCAAACCCCTCAGCGTCGTTGACTGCCATCTCGGCAAGCATCTTTCTGTTTATATCTACCTCAGCCAGCTTGAGCCCGTAGATGAATTTGCTGTAGGAAAGACCGTTGAGCCTTGCCGCGGCATTGATCCTTGCGATCCATAAACGTCTGAACTGACGCTTCTTTTCCTTTCTGCCCACATAAGCAGACGCCAGAGCTCTCATGACCGACTGCTTTGCTATCCTGTACTGCTTTGAACGGGCACCTCTGTAGCCCTTTGCTAATTTTAAAACCCTGTTATGCTTTCTTCTGGCGTTCATACCGCCCTTGATCCTTGCCATATCTATTCCTCCTGATTTTTCTGAGTCTGCGCCGATTTTTAATGAAAATCGTGTGCTTAGGCTCAAACCTCAGTTTGAGCCGATCCGCCTGCGTGCCAAACGGATCATTTTCTTTTTCCTGACAGCTGCACCCCGTAAAGCCCTGCTGACCTGTCTCCGGCCTCACGGCTTCGGTCCGTACCCCTTATATTAAAGATAAGGGCAGATCTTCTTCATGTTCTTTACATTAGTAGGATCCGTTATAGCAGACTTCCTCAGGTTCCTCTTTCTCTTGGTGCTCTTCTTTGTCAGAATATGGCTTTTATAAGCTTTATTCCTCTTAAGCTTACCGCTGGCGGTAACCTTAAAACGCTTTGCTGCTGATCTGTTGGTTTTCATTTTTGCCATTACATTATCCTCCTATAATCACCCTCGTTTTTCACTTAAAAACATGGTCAGGGTCCTCCCCTCGACCTTGGGCGCTTTTTCTACTACAGCAATGTCCTCAAGTGACTTTGCGATCTCATCAAGGATCACCCTTCCGTTTTGTATGTGAGCCATCTCACGTCCGCGGAACCTGAGTGTGACCTTTACACGGTCGCCCTTTGAAAGAAACTTTCTGGCAGCGCTGACCTTTGTATTGAGATCGTTTTTGTCTATATTCGGAGACATCCTTATCTCCTTGATCTCAATGGTCTTCTGCTTCTTTTTTGCTTCCTTCTCCTTACGGGTCTGTTCATACTTGAACTTGCCGTAATCGATTATCCTGCATACAGGCGGCTTTGCATTCGGAGCAATAAGCACCAGATCCGCTCCTGCCTCCTCCGCAAGAGCCCTGGCTTCGTTTATGGGCTTGATGCCGAGCTGCTCTCCGGTCTCGCTTACCACCCTGACTTCCTTCTCCCTGATTTTTTCGTTGATCAATAAATCGCTAATTGTTGTACCCTCCCAATATGATCACGTTCGGCGACTTTATCGCGACCGAGCGGGGAAGGAACCCCGCTCTGCCGCGTTGGCCGTCAAATGTGCGCCTGCGTTTATTATGGGGCATCCGGCAAAAGCCATACGGCTTATCGGGAACGGATGACAGAGTGCCGCAGGCAAGCCTTCGCACTCTGCCCTCCATTCCCGAGGGTGCTCCGCACCCTTTTGCCGGATCATCGATCCACCATGCGCACGCCCAACAGCTTTATCGCGCAAAAAAAAGATAGCCAGACAGGCTACCACTCACAAATTTTCACAAAATTCCATAATATTTCCCTGATCGGAGAATGGAACTCGCAGCAGCACCTTTAAGCCCTGCGGTGAGAGTGAACGATAACCGTACTCTGCTTTTGTCTCCAAAGACACTATGAGAATTTAACATATAAGGCCGTGTTTGTCAACAGTTTTTTAAGCGTTCCATGTACTCGTTTCCGGGCATGGGCTTTGCGTAGTAATATCCCTGTATCATATCGCAGTCCTGTCCGGCAAGGAAATCGACCTGCTCCCTTGCCTCGACCCCTTCGGCCACTATCTGCATATTGAGAAGCTTGCCCAGGCGTATGGCCTCGGACACGACGATCTCACCCCTTCCGTCTCCCGAGCCGCCCCTGAAGAACTCCGCGTCAAGCTTGAGCACGTCAAGAGGCATGTCCTTTAAGGAGTTTAAGGATGAATAACCCGAGCCGAAATCATCCATCGACACCGAAAAGCCATAGTCCTTTAGCTTGTTTATCGTATCTATGATCGCCTTTTTGTCATCAAAAAACGCACTCTCGGTAAGCTCGATCTCGATAAGCTCATGGGGCGCACCTGCCTCATCCACCATATCCCTTATCTGCTCCGCAAGATTGCTTTCGATGAAATGAGCCCTGGAAACATTAACGGATACCGGAACACATTTATACCCTTTATCAAGCCACCTTTTCTGATCGGCCGCAACATGCCTTATCATATAGTGGTCTATCTTTGTGATAAAGCCGTTCTTCTCAAATATGGGGATGAACCTTCCGGGAGGAACAAGGCCGAATTCCGGAGAGTTCCAGCGTATGAGCGCCTCCGCGCCCTTGAGCGTGTCCGTCTTCGGATCGTATTTCGGCTGGTAATACACCATAAACTCTTCATTGTCAAGAGCGCGCCTCTGTCTCTCCTGGACCGTATCCAGCCACTCCTGCTCCTTCTTTAGCGCTTCATCGAAAAAGGCGATCCCGGAATCCTCCGAATCTGCAAGGGTCATCCTTGCGGAGGCGGCATTGTTATATTCGGTATCAAGGTCTGTTTCCCTGTAGCCCGCGGGGCTCCCGTCCCGGCCCTTATCCCTGTTAAGAAGCGACACACCCGCCTGGAAGCTGAAAATGTGATCCTCGCTGATGACCGAAAGCTCCTCTGTAAGCCTTTGAAGCCTCTCCTTAAGCTCCTGTTCGCTCTCATATTTCAAAAGAAGGGCGAAATCCGCGGAGGTGGCATGGGCGCACATTTCCTTTCCGTCTATAGACGCGCAGATCCTGTTATATATATTGCATAAGAGCTTCTCACCCTCAGCAAGAGAATGGCACAGGCAGTAATTCCTGTAATTGACCATAACATAGCTTACCACCGCAAAGCTGTACTTCGCGTTCCTTCTCTTCCTGAGGAAACGCTCCCCCATTACCAGAAACCAGGTCCAGTTATGTCCTCCCGTTACGATGTCGCTGAAGTACAGCGAGATCATTCTCCTCTGCCTGAGCACGCTCCTTATGGCGGAGACCAGCATGGTGATCAGAATAATGATTATGAGAGCGATGATACCCACTATAAAAGAGGTGATCATGAACACGTCACGTCTGTTTGCGGAAAAAACAGCCTTGCCGATGAAATGCTCCTCCCCTCCGGCCACATCCACAGACAGCCAGATGGGAAGGTTTATGAACCTCTCCCTTGGGGAGTCGAGATCAAGCTCCTTCTCCTCCTCATCCTCCTCCGAGCTCAGCCATTCCCTGAACCTTATGATATCAAGCCCGATCCGTTCGTTCTTTGAGGGGAAAATGTAATCTCTTTCCGTATCTCTGTAAGCCGTTATCCATTTCCCCTCGGCTGTCAGAAGAACGCGGCCGCTTTCACTGCCGCAGGTATTGCTTCCCTTTTGCCGTACAACCCTGCCCGCTTTGTCAGTAACGATATAATCGCAGTCTTCATCGTCAAGCAGCCCGTAGATGGCCGCGTCGTCCGCGTCCCTTGCCTTATCATAAAGCCTGGCCAGGGCGCTTATCCGTTCATACTCCGAGGAAAGCTTGGTATCCATCACGTATAATGTGGTCTGCTGTACCGCACACACCAGCATGATGGTGGAAGCGATCATAAAAAGGCAGAATTCAAATATTGAAACACCTATATGCGCCCTTTTTATCTGACGGTATTTTTTTTCGCTCTTGCTGGCCATTTTATGATCACCCTCATGCAGTAAACGACAGATATTATCTGCTTATCAGTCTTGTGGATCGGTGACCTCCTCCTTACGGTTTTCCCTGTTCCTTATCTCCTCACATACATCCGCGATAAAGTCCTTAAGGCTCCTCTGTCCTTCGTCTCCCTTAAACCTGCTCCTGACGGAAACAAGGCCTGCCTCTTCCTCCTTCTGCCCGAGAATGAGCATATAAGGAACCCTTTCAAGCCTGGCCTCACGGATCTTATAGCCTATCTTCTCCGATCTCTGATCAAGCTCGGCCCTGATGCCGTTATCCTTTAATTCCCTGGCTACCTTTTCCGAATAATCCAGGAATTTATCCGATATGGGGAGTACCTTTACCTGAACCGGTGAAAGCCAGGTGGGGAATTTACCCGCGCAGTTCTCCGTGAGCACGCCGATAAACCTCTCAACGGAGCCGAATACCACCCTGTGTATCATTACCGGCATATGCTCCTCTCCGTCCGGGCCGGTATAGGAAAGCTCGAAATTCTGCGGCAGCTGGAAATCAAGCTGGATGGTCCCGCACTGCCAGGTACGCCCTATACAGTCCTGAACGTGGAAATCAAGCTTCGGCCCGTAGAAGGCGCCGTCTCCCTCGTTTATCTCATAGGTCAGTCCCAGATGCTCTACCGCGCTCTTCAAGCCGTTCGTCGCTCTTTCCCAGTCCTCAAGGGATCCCATGTGATCCTCGGGCATGGTCGAAAGCTCTATATGGTAATCAAACTCAAGCTTCTTATATACCTCATCGATCAGCCTTACGATATGAGCGACCTCATCCTCTATCTGGTCCATTGCTATAAACTCATGAGCGTCGTCCTGATGGAAGGCACGCACTCTCATGAGACCGTGAAGGGCACCGCTCTTTTCGTGACGGTGAACAAGGCCTACCTCGGCAAAACGGAGCGGAAGCTCCCTGTAGGATCTGGGCTCATTCTTGTATACAAGGATGGAGCCCGGGCAGTTCATGGGCTTTATACAGAACATTTCATCATCGATCATGGAGGTATACATGTTCTCCTGATAATGAGCCCAGTGTCCCGAGGTGACCCAGAGCCTCTGGTTGAGCATGACAGGAGTCTCTATCTCAACATATCCGTTGCGATAGTGTATCTCACGCCAGTACTTCATGAGCTCGTTTCTTAATATCATGCCATTCGGCAGAAAGAACGGAAAGCCCGGGCCCTCGTCCGAGAACATGAAAAGCTTCATTTCCTTTCCTATCTTCCTGTGGTCTCTCTTCTTTGCCTCCTCAAGCCTTGTAATATATTCCTCAAGCTCCGAAGCCTTGGTGAAGGAGATACCGTAGATCCTCGTAAGCATCTGGTTGTCGGAATTACCTCTCCAGTACGCGCCCGCAAGCTTCATAAGCTTAAATGCCTTAACGGGCTTTGTGGACATGAGGTGCGGGCCGGCGCAGAGATCCGTAAATTCCCCCTGCTTATAAAAGCTCAGCTCGGCATCCTCCGGCAGGTCATTGATAAGCTCCACCTTGTAGGGCTCATTCCTGTCCTCAAAGAACTTAATGGCCTCCTTTCTCTCCATGGTGAACCTTTCGATCTTAAGGTCCTCCTTGACTATCTTCTTCATCTCCGCTTCGATCGCCGGGAAATTATCCTCAGAGAAGGACTCATCAAACTCTATGTCATAGTAAAAGCCGTCGTCAATGGAAGGGCCTATGGAAAGCTTCGCGGAAGGATACAGCCTTTTAATGGCCTGAGCCATGATATGAGCCGTGGTGTGCCTGAAAGCATCGCGTCCGCCCTTATCCTCAAAGGTCAGTATATTAAGCTCACAGTCCCTGTCCACTACCGTGCGCAGATCGACCCTTTCTCCGTCAAGCTCGCCCGCGCAGGCGTTTCTCGCAAGTCCCTCGCTTATATCCCTTGCTATTTCCAGAACGCTTAAAGCGCCGTCATATTCCTTTACCGAACCATCCTTTAATGTAATCTTCATTCTGTATATCCTCCAAACAATACAGCAAACGGATCAGCCCCGTTCACTATCAGACTTTCTGGCTCCGCAGCATTTCTTGTATTTTTTCCCGGAGCCGCAGGGACAGGGATCATTACGCCCTATCTTCGGCCCCTCATGAACTATGGTCATGGATCTCTTCTGCTCCTTATAAAGCCTTTCCCTGGTCTCATCGTCAAAGATGGCCTTCCACTCCTCAAGCCCGTAAAGCCAGTCGGCCTGAGCGGCGACCATGTTCTTATACAGCTTCTCCTTGTCAAAGCGAAGGCTGACCCTTGTATCCTCCTCCATTTCCTCAATGGGGTTCTCCTCAACAAGGCTCTCGTTGATGCCGTCCAGGAAGCCCGTCATGGTCATTACGTCCACGCCGTACTTCTCTGCCAGCTCCTTAACGGTACCGGCCACCTCAGTATCGGGATCCTTAAGGAGCTGTATGTAGATCTCCTTTTCCTGTTCAAAATACTTTCCCCAAAGATCCCTCAGCTTTTTCTTATCCTCGGTAGCCGAGTATGCTATCTCTCTCCATTTTTCCAATAATGCCATTTTCCTGCTCCTTCTGTACTTAAACGAAGCCTTACGCTCCGTCCTTTTTCACAATGCTCCGGTACACCGTTTACGGTAAACGATATCAGCCCGTTTACCGCAGGTTTAAAGCGGTTTTTCCGAAGGGTCGCCTTCATCCTGAAAGATCCCTTCATTATCTGCGCCGTCTCCGCCGCCGCAAGCCTCCCCGGAACCGTTTTCCCGCGTTTCAGCAGTCTGTCCGCTGCTGTCGGTCGCTTCCACATCCCTGTAGCTGTCCCCGGGATCTGAAAGCTTAACCTTAAGCTCCGCGATCTTATCATCGCAGGACAATATCCTGTCTACGATCTCCTTAAGATCACTTTCAGGCGAATCCTTAAACAGACTGTAGTATTTTTTCCCGAGCCTGTAGTAAAGCTCCTGTTTTTTAAGCTCCTCGGCCTTTACGAGGGAGTACAGCCTTGCTGTATCCGTAAGCTCAGCCAGCCTTTCGGCCGCGCCGCTTATAAATCTTGAAAAATCTCCTCTTTCGTCCATTTAAGGTCTCCTTTCTTCAGGCTATCTCGCACTATAATACTTTTTGGCGTTATTTGCAAGTACAGATTGCCCTGTGCGGCAGGGCAATCGCTTAATACCTCAGGGTT
>DFEA01000056.1 GCA_002368575.1 Lachnospiraceae bacterium UBA3814
TATCATTTTTCACCTCATTTTTATAATACTGTACACAATTAATTTTTTAACTCCGGCCATCCGACACATGTATTTTTAAGATCTGCCAAAGCAGCCCGTCAGTGAACATGGTTCGGAATGAACATCACTATCTGTGGTACATAGGTAAGGACAAGCAGCAGTCCGATCATGATAGCGACCATGGGTATGATCTCCCTGATCACCCCCGCCATCTTGCATTTTCCGATGCCGGCCACAATAAAGAGCAGCATCCCGAAGGGAGGCGTGGACAGTCCTATCATCATGTTGAAGCAGATAATGACTCCGAAATGTACCAGATCTATTCCCATGAGCTTTACAAGGGGGAGGATCATCGGCACAAAGACAAGCTGGATGGTGCTGACATCCATGATACATCCCAGAAGCAGAAATACGATGTTGACCACAAGCAGAAAGATATATTTGTTATCCGTTATTCCAAGCACCGCCTCTGCGATGGCCTGCGAAACCTGCTCTCTGGAAATGATATATGAAAAGAGCATCGAAGTTCCGGTAAGGAGCGCCAGTGTGGCCGTATTTGCCGCTGACTGCTTTATAACCTTCCAAAGCTTAGCCGGTCCCATCGTCCTGTAGATAAATGCAGAGATCAGAATGGCGTAGGCAGAAGCCAGGGCCCCGGCCTCAGTAGGGGTACAGACTCCCGTATATATCCCTCCGAGAAGGATGATGACAGTAAGAAGTGCCGGAAGTGCCTTTAAGGTGGCGATCCCGAAATCCCTGCGGCTCATTATCACACCGGCAGGGTAATTTCTCTTATAGGAGATGAAGCCTACATAGATGCCCAGGAGAAGCGCGAGCAGCACGCCCGGTACCATACCTCCCATAAACAGCTTTCCGATGGAAGCCCCCGAAAGCATCGCATATATGATCATGGGGATGGAAGGCGGGAATATGGGACCAACCGTAGCGGACGCAGCGGTAATGGCACATGAAAACTCCGCGTCATAGCCCTCCTTTTTCATCTGCTCGATCTCCATCGTTCCGATCCCGGAAGCATCCGCGATCGCAGAGCCGGTCATACCGGAAAAGATCAGAGATATCAGAACATTTACCTGTGCGGTTCCGCCCTTCAATTTGCCCAGCAGGCCGTTGCAGAAGGCAAACATCTTGTCCGTTACCTCGCTCTCGTTCATGACATTTGCCATGAAGATGAATAACGGGGCAGCAAGCATCGTATAGTTTGAAAACATATTGCCGGTGATCACGGAAAAAACCTCTCCGAGGTCTCCGGGGCGGGTGATCAGAATATATCCGATGGAAGCGGCCAGCATGGAAAAGGATATCGGCATCCTGATGATAAAGCATACCGCCATCAAAGCAAATAACAGTAAAATAGCCCAGTTCATACCGCTTCACCCTCCTTATTCTCCGGCCCGTTTACATTCATCTTCAGCGCCTTATATACATTTCGTCCGGATTTTACTATGATCTCAACCATCATAAAAAAGAAAGGAGAAAAAACGACCTTATAGGGGAGCTTAAGCACACCGGTCGTCATAGTGCTTTTCATCATGGCCTGCACACAGGGTATAAACGCTATCAGCAGAAATATCGTCAGCATGCAGTTGTAAAGGATCAGACAGAACTGTTTCCCTTTAGGTGACTGCTTGTCATATACAAGGCTGAACACCACATGCTCATCATTGTCAATGGCCCTTCCGACCCCGAAAAACATTGTCCACATATATCCCAGAATAGATATCTCATAAGTCCATGTCACCGGGACACGCAGGACATACCTGGAAATAATGGAAATCATAAAGGTTATGAAGATCACGACGAAGGCAATGCTCGTCACACCTGTCTCAAAAAAATCAAGGATCCTCAGGGCGGTGCTTTTTGTTTCTGATTGGTTAGTCATGCTCGCATCTCCATAATAACATCAATCACGAAACGGCAGCAGGAGAACCGGAGCCTTCCGGCTCTCCGCCGCACATCTGTCACAAATAAACTGCGTTATTTTGCACTGGCCTGGATCTTTTCATAAAGATCCATATCCCACTGCTCCGTCTGCTCGGGATGATCATTATAGTATGCCTGGGCATTGGTCTTGAAATCCTCGATATCGGGATAGGTGATCGTGCAGCCGTTCTCCTCAAGGATAGCTATATCCTTTTCCTCTTCTTCTATACGGGCTTCATCATTCACCTGCTTTGCATATTCGATCGCGCCTCTCACAGCTTCCTTCTGTGCATCCGTAAGAGAATTCCACTTATCCTTGTTGATCATCGGAATAATCGAGTCAACTACGTGATTTGTTATAGCCACATAGGGAGCGACCTCATAGAACTTAGCCGAAACATCAGTAGGCAGCGGATTGTCCTGACCATCGATGGCACCGGTTTGGAGAGCGGTATAAAGCTCCGAGAAGGCAAGAGGGGTGGGATTTGCTCCGAGAGCCTCGCCCAGATTCAGCCATGTTTCGGAATTGGGCATCCTCAGGAGCAGTCCGTTCATATCCGCATAGGAGTTGATTTCCTTGTTTCTGGTATTAACAACACGGCTTCCGAGATAAAACGCACCCAGCGGAACCGCATTTACAGCCTCCTCA
The DNA here is from genome assembly GCA_002368575.1 of Lachnospiraceae bacterium UBA3814. Taxonomy (GTDB): domain Bacteria; phylum Bacillota; class Clostridia; order Lachnospirales; family Lachnospiraceae; genus UBA2868. The sequence goes on from DFEA01000056.1 coordinate 2,591, forward strand.
ATCTTCGGGAAGATATCATTCTTTCCGATGTCCCCGTTAAGCGTTTGCGTCATATGGTCATAGCTGCTCCAGAAATATGCGCTTCCTACCATCGAACACCACTCAAGGCCGGACTGTGTAGCCAGGGTCGGGAAAGAAATGTATGCCAGATCTGCCTGCCCTGACGACAGCGCATCAAACTCCGCATCTGCCGAAAACAGGGTCCCGTCCGCGTAGGTTTTGCAGGTGACCGAACCGCCCGAAAGCTCTTCAACCTTCTGCGCAAAGGCGTCCATGGCGGTTGTGTGGGAATCTCCGGTTACCGAAACGGAGGTGAATATAAGCTCTACCGGGGCATCAGCCGCAGCAGCGGCATCTGCGCCCTCTGCCGTATTCTCCGTGCTCTCCGAAGACTCCGCGCTTTCCTCCTGTGCGGGAGCCTGCTCTGCGGGAGCCGATGCTGTACCCGATGCCGCGGGAACTGCAGCGCACCCTGCAAGAAGTGCGGCCATCATACTGAAGCTTAAGATACCTGCAAGAATTTTCTTTTTCATTTTTTCCTCCTTATGAATTAATGGTTATTGCTCTTTATCACGGCCGACAATGCCCGGCCGCAGTAAATTCATTTAAAAAAGCTTTTGCGGAACGACTCCGTCACCGCCCTGAACTGCTCGATCTCAAGCCTCCTTGATGAGGTGAGGAGGGCATCGTCCTGCTTTCGGGATTTCGTAGTTACCGGAAGGCCCTCAAGCTGCATATGGTATTTCGCGTTTACGGGATAGACCTGACACTCTATAGTGGAAGCCGCTCCGATAAAGTTCTGCATTTCCTCCGCCCTCTCCGGTTCTTTTTCAAAATTATCCACAAGCCACACGTAAAGATCCGGGTGGAAATTCGCCATGACACCGGAATATCCTGCGCAGCCCATTCTGAGACTCTGAAGCAGAGTTGCCGCATTGGCATTGAATATCTTTAAGTCTGTGCCCTTTACGGCATCGCATTTGGCCTTAAGCTGTGTCAACTCGCAGCAGGTGTCCTTGAGAAAGGAAAACTTTCCGGTGTCGGCCAGCCATTTCAGAAACTCCGGTGACAGAACACGTTTATAAGGGTAGGGACATTCGTAGACACCGAAGCTGTCGGCCTCAATATTATCAAGGAGATATTCCACAGAGCGTCTGGCAGTATCCTCGCTCTCTCCCTCTTTTGCGAACTGATTGGAAATAAAAACATAGGCTCCCGCCCCGGCATCGATCACTGCCTGAGCCTCCCTGACCTGTTCCTTCGGGTCCTTTGCGACATGGCCGGAGGCCACGACCTGAATATGCTTCGGCGTATTGTTTATCACAAACTTTGCAAGTTCAAGACGTTCACTGCTGTCAAGCTCAAACATCTCGCTTGACTGGCAGACGGCAAAAATACCCGTAACGCCCATTCTGTCATACCATTCAATGATTTTCTGCACCCCGTCATAATCAATGCTCATATCTTCCTTAAAGGGGGTGATCATTACGGGCCAGACACCTTTTTTTATCTCCATTGTGTTTCTCCTTCTCTTCCTGTGATGCCGTCATCGAAGCTGTTCAGGAAAAAATGCGGCGGCGAAGATGCCTTGCATTAAATATCCTATGTTAAACATCCTATGTTTAGAATACTCTGTTTGTTTTATTGTGTAAATTGATAAATGACACAAATAAAGAGATAAACATTTGTAGATATTTCACAAAAAAATGACTGTGCCTGCCTCTGTTCACTAATTCAGCTTCACAGTCATTTTTCTTAAGAAATATTTCAGCCCGCTCCGGCTTAAAGTGTCTGCTTCTTTACCGCACCGGTGATCATAAAGCTTCCCTTGAAAAAAATCTGCCTGTTAATGTTGGCGGCGCCGTCGCTTATCACTGTATCCTTATCCTTATCTCTTACAACGACTTCCTCAAGGGCAAAGGGAAGAGCGATCTCCACCTCTGCGTCAAAGGGAACGGTAAATTCTATCTTAATATAGTCGCCCTCACGGCTCTTATCCCACTCCCAGGAGGCTTTATACAGCCCCGCTGCCGTATGTATGAAGGCCCGGGCATAATCCAGCCTCTGATCGACGCAGGGCTTTAAGATCACCTTTTTAGAGCCCGGATGGCTCTCATCGAGGGTAAGGCCGCAGAGATCCGCGTATATCCACTCTGCCACCGAACCATAAGCATAATGGTTTAAGCTGTTCATTCCGGTACCGGATATACTGCCGTCTGAAAGGAGTGAATTCCATCTCTCCCAGATAGTCGTCGCTCCAAGGTTTACCTCATAAAGCCAGCCTGGATAATCCTCATTTAAAAGGAGGGTAAAGGCCTGATCGATATGCCCTGTTTCCGAAAGAGCCCCGCAGAGCCAGGGGGTTCCCACAAAGCCCGTTGAGAGATGATCGTTGTTTTCCTTAAGCAGCCTGCTTAAATGATCGCCGGCCTTCTTTTTTTCCTCCTCATCAAAAAGATCCAGATGGATACCGATGACGTACGCGGTCTGGGTATCGTATTTCAACTCCCCGGACTCATTAAGGTATTCCCTTCGCAGGGCTTCCCTGATCTCTTTAAAGAGCCTTTCGTAGGCTTCCTCGTCCTCCTTTTTTCCAAGAACCTTCGCCGCCTTGGACAGAAGCCTTGCAGAATGCATGTAAAACACGGAGGCTACGAAATACTTATCCGTACCGCCTTCTCTGCTGTCTCCCTCAGCGTCAAGGGACAGCCAATCTCCGAAATGAAACCCACAGGTCCATAATCTTTTATCCCCGCAATAGTTCTTTTCCATGTATCTGATGAAATCCACCCACTGCTTCATGTTGCTGTACTGCTCCTTAAGCCAGGCGGTGTTTCCGTAATGTATATACATGTTCCAGGGGATGATCGTGGCCGCGTCTCCCCAGACAGAGGCTCCGTCCTCGCCCCATTCGTCCTTTGCACGGTCAAATTCGGGCTCCGCTTTTTTTATCCTTGCCACAGTCAGTACATCAGGCACCACATAGGGTACCGAGCCGTTCTTTTCCCTCTGCTCAAGCTCCATGTCCTTAAGGTATTTCCTGAAGAAAGCCGGGGTCTGCATATGGTAGGAGGCGGCGGAGCTGAATATCTGCGCGTCTCCTGTCCAGCCGCAGCGCTCGTCTCTCTGGGGACAGTCAGTGGGAATGTCCACAAAATTATCCTTTTCGCTCCACTTGGTATTTTCGATCAGGCGGTTGAGCTTCTCATCCGAGGTCTCGATCCCTCCGGTCTCCTCAATGTCCGAATAGATCGCCCAGGCCTCAAAGTCGTCCTTATTTGTCTCATCCACCTTCATTCCCCTGACCTTTACATAGCGGAACCCGAAGAAGGTAAAATGGGGACGGACCCGTTTCTTCTCTCCGTTTGAAACATAAGTAAAGCGCGCTCTTGCGCTTCTGAGATTGTCCCTGTAAAAGACCCCGTCCTGTAAAACCTCGCCATGATCCAGTATTATCCTTGTGTCAGCGGGAGCATCCGCAACAAAGGAAACAAAGCCGGTAATCTCCTGGCCGAAATCCAGAACCGTCTCTCCGGTGCGGGTGGTGATGATCTCCTTTACCTTAAAGGTTTCCCTGTGCCTTACGTGTACCCCGGTCATGGGGGAAAGCTTTCCCTGGGGCTGCTTTGTAACAAGGGATCCGGTAACATAAAATCTCTGGGCAGGATCATCCTTTTCCTTCTCTATCCTTGAATCATAATCCTCCCCGTCATAGATGCCTGAGAGTATGACAGGAGATTTTACGGTCTGCCAGTCAGCGTCGGTTCCGATATAGAAGTGCTTTGCCTCATCCTTACCCTGAGAGAGAATGAGATCGAGCTCCGCGATCAGCTTGAATTTATCCCCGTAATAATCCCTTAGCTGCCCCGCGTTCAGATATCCGAACTTTCCCTTGTACCAGCCCTCTCCCAGCATCACCTCTATCCTGTTTTCCCCTTCTTCTATGTAAGAGGCGATATCATAGGTCTGGTACTCTATCCAGTAACGGTAGTCCGTACAGTAGGGGGTAAGAAAGTCCTCCCCTATCTTCTTTCCGTTAAGATAAGCTTCGTACAGACCCAGGCCGCAGATATAGAGCCTGGCTCTTTCAAGCTTATTTAAAATATCGGTAGTTATTTTAAATTCTTTACGAAATACCGGATGAAGCTCCGCCGTAAAGGGAGGGGTTATCCATTTTGCGTGCCACTCTCCCTCGGGATGGCCTCCCTCGAAGGTGGCGGTTCTGCTTTCGCCGCTGTCCCCGGTCTCGTCCTCCTCCTCTACTTTCCAGTAGTAGGTTTTTCCCGGGCTTATCACGCCCTCAAGGTTCGGAGTATAGGCTGTGCTGTTCAGCTTTTCTTCACTGCTTTCAAATATGGTTTCCTTAAAGTCCTTATCCCCGGAGAGGAGGAAGCGCGCGGATTTCTGCCTGCTGCCGGCAGCCTCCGTAACCTCCCAGGAAAAGGTTATGTTCTTTAAGTCTATTCCGATGGGGTTGACCTGATAATTGGTCTTTAAGGCCTGGATCTTCATTTTCAGTCTCCTGTCTGAATTATTATAGTTAACGGAATTGAGCATATAATCAATGACAGATTATTTTGTTGTTCACATTATATCCTCCATATCACCGGCATCCATATCTTCATCTCCCCGAAGCCCCTGTTGTCCCAGGCAAAGTAGGGGATGAATCTTACGGATACTTCTCTTCTGTCCGTATTCTCAGGCTCGTACACTTCGTACAGCGGCCGCTCAGTTGGCTGTCTTCTGCTGTCCGTTCTGTCCTTTATTAAGATACCCGTTGTCGTAAGAGCAGGTATTGTTACCTGCCCCGAAGCCCCATGGTGGGCATCCTTTGCTTCCCCCTCTGTCCTCAGGCTCTTTCCCGTGTCGATCTTAAGATCCTCTTCACTGAATTCGCAATCTGATAAAAGAAAAAGCCCGTCAAGGGTTCCGCTCCCGGTATCGCAGAATTCAGAGCAATATACAAGGGGGCCCTTTGTTACCGCAAGCTGCCCTGTATTCTCCTCTATCATGGGATTGCTCTTAATAAGCGCCACCGGCATATCAAGCTCAAGCACCAGCTCCTTTGTTCCGGCCTCTATCAGCGTTTCTGTATAGGTTCCTGACCGTTCCTTACCGAACTTAAGCTCCTTTCTGTCTGTAAGGAGCCTGCCGCTTCTGCACCAGGCAGGGATACGAAGGCTGAGAGTAAAGTCCCTTTCTGCCTCTGTGACAAAGACGATCCTTCCCTCATAGGGGTAGCGGGTTTTCTGCAGGATATGTACCTTCGAGCCGTGTAACAGGATATCCGCCTCGCTTTCGGCGTAGAGCCCGGTCATTATCCCCGAGCCGTCCTTCTTTACGAAATAAACATATTCCGATGCCTGCGTAAGCATTCTTGCTATGTTCGGGGGACAGCAATAGCTTATCAGATAATCTGTCCTTGTTAAAGGCCAGATGAGCTCATAATCCAGCTTTTTCGTCCTTCTCAGCATATTTTCGTAAAAATAACGCAGGCCGTCAAGGCTTATGGAGGCAAGGTTTACATTGAGCCAGACCCTTTCGATCATGTCAAAGTATTCCGCCCGGGGATCGAGCCGGAACATCCTTAAGGCCCACATGACAAGGCCTATGGATGCACAGGTTTCGTTATAGGCGGTTATGTTGGGAAGCTGGTATTCATAACCGTAGGCCTGGTGTATGAGCTGATGGTCAAAAAAGTTTCCGTAGGGGGAGGCACCGTTGTACAGAGCTCCGCATCCTCCCGTGATATACAGCTTTTTGGTGACCAGGTTCGTCCATACCGACCTTAATACCCTCTCATATTCAGGATTGCTCTCCTCGGCGCAGAGGTCGGCAAGCCCGGCATAAAGGTAATTGGCCCTCACCGAATGGCCTATGATCCTTTCATGCTTTTTCAGGGGCAGCCTGTCCTGATTGTCATCGAGCCCGTTCTTTACGGAATCCCTGAGCTCAATGGCCTTTCGTCCCAGTTTTAAATATTTCTCATCCTTCGTGGTCCTGTAGAGCTCGAAGAGCCCCATATAATGGGAAGGGCATACCGCGGTCCTGACCTCGCCGCTTCTTTCCGCCTCTGTATACAGCTTCTCCAAATAGCCCGCGGCCTTTTTGGCAACAATTAAAAAGCCGTCTCTCCCACTCACCCTGTAATGAACGCAGGCAGAGGTGAAAAGATGCCCCATGTTATATACCTCAAAATCATTGATATCGCTGTTTCTTCTGGTGCTTCCATCCCGCTCGCCTATGATCTGCTTGGTGGAAATGTAGCCGTCCTCCTGCTGGGCTCTCGCTATCAGGCCGATATATTCCTCGATCCGGCTCTTAAGCGCCCCGTCATTTAAGGTATATGCCGTATATACCGCCGATTCCAGCCATTTATAAAAGTCTCCGTCACAGAACACGCTTCCATCAAAGGCTCCCTCGGCCTCTCCGGCACAGATCTTAAAGTTTTCCACGGCGTGGCTTATGTCCTTATCAGCAAACATCCGCTCAAGATTAGGCACCGTGGCAGTCATTACCCTTTCAGTGACCTCCTTCATAAGCCCTCCGGTAAAGATTACGGCGCCGAAGGGAACTCCATTTACCAGGGCATTTCCTGAATTTGTGCTGTCTATTATCATTTATTTCTCCGATTCTCCTTATGCAGCCCTGTTATGGTGGTCTGCGGTCATCATATGATATCATGGCATACTTTTGACCCTGGCATCATCATATCAATCATGTACCTCCCTTTGCATGTTAAGCACAAGGGCATTCCAGTTTATAAAGCCTCCGTTCATCACGGGCTCTCCGGTAAAGGGATCATAGTACTC
>DFEA01000074.1:0-333 GCA_002368575.1 Lachnospiraceae bacterium UBA3814
GATCGGCGCAGACAAGGAAATGATCCGTTCGGCAAACCGAACGGATCGGCGCGAACTGAAGTTCGCACCTAAGCGCACGATTTGCTAAGCAAATCGGCGCAAGGAGGGATTAGTGTACAGGATCATAACAACAGACGGAAGAGCCAGAAGAGGGGAGTTTGCTACCGTACACGGCACGGTGCAGACCCCCTTGTTTATGAATGTGGGTACTCTCGGGGCAATAAAGGGCGCGGTCTCGAGCATGGATCTTAAGGAGATAGGCTGTCAGGTAGAGCTGTCCAACACCTATCATCTGCATGTGAGACCGGGTGATGAGCTGATAAAGGAGCTTGG
>DFEA01000074.1:518-18413 GCA_002368575.1 Lachnospiraceae bacterium UBA3814
AGAAGGATATTCATGGGGCCCGAGGAGAGCATGAGGATACAGTCAAACCTTGGCTCGACCATAGCAATGGCTCTTGACGAGTGTCCGCCTGCGCTTGCCGAAAGAAGCTATGTCAAGCCCTCTGTGGACAGGACGACCAGGTGGCTTAAAAGGTGTAAGAATGAAATGCGAAGGCTTAATGAGCTCCCGGATACCATAAACAGGGAACAGCTCCTTTTCGGGATAAATCAGGGTGCGATCTACGATGATATAAGGATAGAGCACGCAAAGGAAATATCGGAGCTTGAGCTTGACGGGTATGCCATAGGAGGGCTTGCGGTAGGAGAGACCCACGAGGAAATGTACCGTATCCTCGACAGCACGGTGCCGCATCTGCCGAAGGATAAGCCGGTCTACCTCATGGGTGTGGGCACACCGGAAAACATTCTGGAAGCGGTTTCCAGGGGCGTTGATATGTTTGACTGTGTTTATCCCTCAAGAAACGGAAGACACGGGCACGCCTACACGAACAGCGGAAAGCTAAATATGCTCAATAAGCGGTTTGAAAAGGATATGCGGCCGCTTGATGAGAGCTGTCAGTGTCCGGCCTGCAGGCACTACTCAAGAGCCTACATAAGACATCTCCTGAAGGCGGGAGAAATGCTCGGAATGAGGCTTCTGGTGCTGCATAACCTGTATTTTTATAACAGGATGATGGAGGAGATCAGAAGCGCGATCGAGGAAAAGCGTTTCAGCGAATACAAGAAGGCAAAAACTGAGGGCTTTTCGAAAATACTTGATGAATAATGTTTTTTTGTGTATCATGTGTTGGTATTAGGAAATGATCCGGATATTGGAGGTAGGAAAATGGGATTATTATTAGCTGATGCCGCCGGTGCGGGCGGTTCGAGCGTTTTGCTGCTAGTTGTTTATATTGCGATCTTCGGCGGTATCATGTATTTTATGATCTTCAGGCCCCAGAAAAAGGAGCAGAACAGAGTGGCTGCCATGCTTGCCGATCTCGGAACCGGGGACAGTGTGCTCACAAACAGCGGTTTCTACGGGACTGTCATTGATATCCAGGATGATACCGTAATAGTCGAGTTCGGGAGCAATAAAAACTGCCGCATACCGATGCAGAAGAGTGCGATCGCTCAGGTTGAAAAGGCTTCATCGGGCCAGAAATAAGGAAATGATCCGCTCAGCAGGCAAATTGGCGCAGACAGGAAAATGATCCGTTAAACGGGGAAATTGGCGCAGATAAGGAGAAGAGCTTATGAAATACAGGATAGGCCTGATATCGGGTGACGGGATCGGTCCGGAGATAATTTCGGGAGCCAGAAAGGTGCTTGATAAGACGGCTTCCGTATACGGACATGAATTTGAATATAAGGAGCTGCTGCTCGGAGGAGCTTCGATCGATAAAACAGGTGAGCCGATAACCCCGGAGACCATAGAGGGCGCAAAAGCTTCGGATGCGGTTCTCATGGGCTCCATAGGGGGCGATGCCAGGACCTCACACTGGTACCGGTTAGAGCCTTCAAAGAGGCCTGAGGCAGGGCTTCTTGGCATCAGAAAGGCTCTGGGGCTGTTTGCCAATCTCCGCCCCGCGGTGCTGTACGATGAGCTATCGGGGGCCTGTCCTCTTAAGGCGGAGCTTATTGAGGGCGGCTTTGATATCATGATCATGAGAGAACTTACAGGAGGCCTGTATTTCGGAGAGCGCAAAACTACCGTTGAAAACGGGCTCAGGACCGCGGTCGACACGCTCACCTATAATGAAAACGAGATACGGAGGATAGCCGTAAAGGCCTTTGAGATAGCGGGGAAAAGGCGCGGCAGGGTATGCAGCGTCGATAAGGCAAACGTACTTGATTCCTCCAGGCTGTGGAGAGCGGTCGTCGAGGAGGTCGCGAAGGATTACCCCGGGACAGAGCTTACGCATATGCTGGTTGACAACTGCGCGATGCAGCTCGTCAGGGATCCCCGGCAGTTTGATGTCATCCTTACGGAGAATATGTTCGGAGACATCCTTTCGGATGAGGCGAGCATGATAACAGGCTCGATCGGGATGCTTGCGTCCGCAAGCCTTAATGATACGAGCTTCGGGCTCTATGAGCCGTCCCATGGTTCGGCACCGGATATAGCGGGACAGGATAAGGCAAACCCTATTGCCACGATCCTGTCGGCAGCGATGCTCCTAAGATTTTCGCTTGACCTTCAGAAGGAAGCGGACGCGGTAGAAAATGCGGTTTTAAAGGTCCTTAAGGATGGCTACAGGACAGCGGATATAATGTCTGAGGGCTTAAAGTGCACAGGCACTCAGGAGATGGCTTCTCTCATATCGGAGCGGATAGGCTGAAATAAAAGCAAAAAGGAAATGATTCGTTCGGTAAACCGAACGAATCGGCGCGAACTAAAGTTCGCACCTAAGCGCACGATCCGCCAGCGGATCGGCACAGGCGCGGATCGGCGCAGAGGAGGATAAATCATGAAAAGCGACGCGGTAAAGAAGGGAGCGGCCCAGGCGCCCCACAGATCATTGTTTAATGCCCTTGGCTTTACAAAGGAGGAGCTTGAAAGGCCTCTTGTGGGTATCGTAAGCTCCTATAACGAGATAGTTCCCGGGCATATGAATCTTGACAAGATAGTGAACGCCGTTAAGCAGGGCGTAGCGATGGCGGGCGGGACTCCGGTGGTATTCCCGGCGATAGCTGTCTGTGACGGGATAGCCATGGGGCATATAGGAATGAAGTATTCGTTAGTCACCAGGGATCTTATAGCAGACTCCACTGAGTGCATGGCGCTTGCCCATCAGTTTGACGCGCTCGTCATGGTGCCTAACTGTGACAAGAACGTACCAGGGCTCCTTATGGCAGCGGCGAGGGTCAATGTTCCTACGGTATTTGTCTCGGGAGGACCGATGCTTGCGGGACATGTACACGGAAGAAAGACCTCGCTGTCAAGCATGTTTGAGGCGGTAGGCGCACACGCCGCAGGAAAGATAGATGATGAGGAGCTTAAGTATTTTGAAGAAAATGCCTGCCCCAGCTGCGGCTCCTGTTCCGGAATGTATACCGCAAATTCCATGAACTGCCTGACCGAGGCCCTTGGAATGGGCCTTCGTGGAAACGGGACCATTCCCGCCGTATATTCACAGAGGATAAGGCTTGCAAAGGAAGCAGGCATGGCTGTCATGGAAATGTACAGGAGGAATATAAAGCCCCGGGACATTATGACAAAGGAAGCGATAATGAATGCGCTGACTGTGGATATGGCTCTCGGCTGCTCCACCAATTCGATGCTTCACCTTCCGGCTATAGCTCATGAGACCGGCTTTGACTTTGACATAAGCCTTGCAAATGAAATAAGCGAAAAGACTCCCAACCTCTGCCATCTTGCCCCCGCAGGGCCCACCTACATGGAGGATCTCAACGAGGCTGGCGGAGTTTATGCGGTGATGAGGCAGCTTTCGGAGCTTGGTCTTTTAAACACCGACTGCATTACGGTTACCGGGAAAACGGTGGGAGAAAACATAAAGAATGCACTTAACCTGAATCCCGAGGTTATAAGACCCAACGACAATCCCTACAGCAAAACGGGAGGCCTTGCGGTATTAAAGGGCAATCTCGCACCGGACGGAGGCGTCGTTAAGCGTTCGGCGGTTGCCGAGGAGATGCTTAGGCATGAAGGCCCGGCCAGGGTATTTGACTGTGAGGAGGACGCTATCGAGGCCATAAAGGGCGGTAAGATAGTAAAGGGCGATGTTGTCGTCATAAGATATGAGGGGCCGAAGGGAGGCCCGGGCATGAGAGAGATGTTAAATCCCACCTCTGCCATAGCCGGAATGGGACTTGGAAGCTCGGTGGCACTTATCACTGACGGCAGGTTTTCCGGAGCTTCAAGAGGCGCGTCCATAGGCCATGTTTCACCTGAGGCGGCGGTCGGAGGACCGATAGCCCTTGTTGAGGAGGGGGATATCATAAAAATAGATATCCCGAATATGACGCTGGATTTTGAAGTGACAACGGAGGAGCTTGAAAGAAGGAGAAAGGAATGGAAGCCCAGGGAGCCCAAGGTCACGACGGGCTATCTTTCAAGATATGAAAAGCTTGTCACAAGCGGAAATATGGGGGCCATTCTGAGGGTTCCGGACTGAGTCCGCGGGAAAAGACACAAAATACGTGCAGCTTCGGCAGACTGATCGGAACAGTTTACCGAAGGGCGGACGGTTGTAACTGATTGGATAAAAAGGAGAGATCGCTATGCAGCTTACAGGCGCAAGGATAGTGCTTGAGGTACTTAAGGAGCAGGGAGTGGACACGGTCTTCGGCTATCCCGGAGGCACTATCTTAAATATTTACGATGCGCTTTACGATTATAAGGATGAGATAACCCATTATCTTACCTCTCACGAGCAGGGAGCGGCCCATGCCGCAGACGGCTATGCCAGGGCAACGGGGAAGGTCGGGGTATGCTTTGCAACCTCAGGGCCCGGTGCCACGAACCTCGTCACGGGGATCGCTACGGCATATATGGATTCGGTCCCGCTTGTGGCAATTACGGCAAACGTGGCGCTTCCCGCCCTCGGAAAGGACAGCTTTCAGGAGGTGGACATAGCAGGCGTCACCATGCCGATAACAAAGCATGGGTTTATAGTCAAGGATGTAAACAGGCTGGCAGATACACTGCGCAGGGCCTTTAAGATCGCCTCGACCGGAAGGCCGGGCCCCGTATTGGTTGACATAACTAAGGATGTGACCGCAAACAGGGCTGAATTTACCCCCTTAAAGGATCAGAAGGCCGGAGCCGTAAGCACGAAGGGTACCGGTCAGTGGGAGAAGGAGATCGAAAAGGCAGCGGAGCTTATTTCAGGGTCAAAGAAGCCCTTTATTTATACGGGCGGAGGGACCGTGATCTCCGGCGCGTCCGCGGAGCTTTCGGTCTTTGCGCATAAGCTGATGGCCCCGGTCTGTGATACCCTTATGGGAAAAGGGGGCTTTGACAACACTGATCCCCTGTATACCGGAATGATCGGAATGCACGGCACCAAGGCCTCTAATTTCGGGGTGAGCCAGTGTGATCTCCTTATTGCGATCGGTGCAAGGTTTTCGGACAGGGTAGTGGGCAACGCAAAGAAATTCGCCAGGGGCGCGAAGGTGATACATATCGATATCGACCCTGCCGAGATCAATAAAAATGTAAAATGCGACCTCAGCATAATCGGCGATGTAAAGGAGGTCCTGTCAGCACTCAATGAGCGTATAACGCAGGCGGATCACAGTGAATGGCTGTCTGTAATTGAGGAGCTTAAGAACAGATTCCCTCTTGATTATGACAGGAATAAGCTTACCTGCCCTTATGTGATAGAGAAGCTCTACAGTCTTACGGAAGGAAATGCCATAATCACAACGGATGTGGGACAGCATCAGATGTGGGCGGCTCAGTTTTATAAATATAAGGAGCCAAGGACCTTTATTTCCTCGGGAGGTCTCGGCACGATGGGCTACGGCCTTGGGGCGGCCATCGGGGCCAAGGTCGGGAGACCCGATAAGACTGTCGTAAACATAGGAGGAGACGGCTGCTTCAGAATGAACATGAATGAGCTTGCTACGGCAAGCCGCTATAATATACCCGTTATCCAGATCATCGTAAATAATTCCGTGCTGGGTATGGTAAGACAATGGCAGACGCTTTTCTATAATAAGCGCTATTCCAATACCATACTGGAGGACAAGGTGGATTATGTAAAGGTCTCGGAGGGGCTTGGGTGCAGCGCAAGGAGAGTCACCACAAGGGAAGAGGCGGATGAGGCCCTGAAATGGGCATTGTATCAGAACAGTCCGGTGGTGATAGAGTGCGTCATAGACGAGGACGACAAGGTGTTCCCCATGGTCCCGGCAGGCGCGCCGATCTCGGAGGCCTTTGATGCCGCGGATATGGAGGAACGGGCTAAATAAAGCCCGGGCATACGGTCGATAAAAGGAGGCATGATCGCCCTGAGTGTTAAGGGCGGGCACTTGAAAAAAGCACCCTGTTGGTTTAGTATAGTAAACGAATCAAATTCGTTCACTATATATGAGGCAAGGTTAAGCACATGATTTCATCTGTGCGGACAAAAGGATAAAGGAGGAGATCTTTATGAAAAAACGAGTATTAAGCGCTATGCTTGCCGCGTCCATGGCTGTGTCGGTTCTTGCCGGCTGTGCTACGGGAACGGCTCCTGCGGCACAGGGTGAGGCTGCTTCGGGCAGCTCGGGCGGAGAAGCGTTTAAGATCGGCGGCATCGGTCCTACAACAGGTGCGGCTGCCATCTACGGAAGCGATGTAAGGGACGCGATGCAGATCGCCGTGGATGAGATAAATGCTGACGGCGGTATTAACGGTTATCAGATCGAATATAAGTTTGAGGATGACGAGCATAATGCCGAGAAGGCTGTCAATGCCTACAATACCCTTAAGGACTGGGGAATGCAGATGCTGATCGGTACGGTCACATCGGCTCCCTGCATAGCGGTAAGCGAAAAGACCAAAGAGGATAACATGTTCCAGCTTACCCCCTCGGGGACCGCGGTAAACTGTGTTCAGTATGACAACGCCTTCCGTCTCTGCTTCTCAGACCCCAACCAGGGTTCGGCTTCGGCGGATTATATAGCGGGCAATGATTCCTTAAAGGGTTCCAAGATCGCGATAATCTATGACAGCTCCATCGAATACTCCACAGGTATCCATGACAGCTTTGTCGCCAGGGCCTCCGAGCTTTCACTGGATGTTGTTTCGGATACATCCTTTACGACTGATTCAAATACCGACTTTACGGTACAGCTTCAGTCCTCAAAGGATGCAGGCGCGGATCTTCTGTTCCTTCCCATTTATTACCAGGAGGCCTCACTCATACTGCAGCAGGCCGATTCCATGGGCTATGCTCCCGTATTTTTCGGGGTAGACGGTATGGACGGTATCCTTGGGGTCGAGAACTTTGACACCTCGCTTGCCGAGGGCGTTTATCTGCTTACTCCCTTCTCTGCTACGGCTCAGGATGAGCTGACGGTCAATTTCGTAAAGAAGTTTAAAGAGATGACGGGTCATATTCCCAATCAGTTCGGTGCGGATGCCTATGACGCGGTTTATGCGGTCAAGGCTGTATGTGAGGCTCAGAACGTTGCTCCTTCACAGAGCGTTTCGGATATCTGCGAGGCCATGAAGAAGGGTATGACGGAGATCGAGCTTGGAAACGTTCTTACTTCTCCCACCTCGATAACCTGGACGGCAGAGGGAGAGCCGAACAAGGATCCCAGAGCCGTTATCATAAAGAACAGTGAATATGTGCTTGCAGAGTAGACCCGGATGCCGTGTTCTGCGCGGCGCCAATGAATTACAGGAAATGACAGAGCCCGTTTTACTTTGATGTTTCCTGCGATATGTGCAGGCTGATAAGAGGATGCCGGTTTCCGGCATCCTCTAAGTCTACATCGATTCGTTTACGTCATGATGTCGGAGTCAGAAGCGTCATGGAGCTTATGCCCGATTTCATATCATATCTTTGACCGGAGAGGACTCATGTTAAATTTTCTGACGTATTTTGTCAACGGAATAAGCCTTGGAAGTATATATGCCATCATAGCCCTTGGTTATACCATGGTGTACGGAATTGCCAAAATGCTTAATTTTGCCCATGGTGATGTTATCATGATAGGCTCCTATATCATCTATACCTCCATGGTGACCTGGGGGCTTGATCCGCTGCTTTCGATAGTCATCGCGGCGGCAGGCTGTACGGTCCTCGGGATAGTTACCGAAAAGGTCGCCTATAAGCCTTTAAGAGGAGCAGCCTCCTCCCTTGCGGTACTCATTACCGCTATCGGGGTAAGCTATCTTTTACAGAATCTCGCGCTGCTTATATTTACCGCAAATCCCAAATCCTTCTCATCTGTGGTGAGCTGGGACGGAATATCGCTGGCAGGCGGGGAGCTTAAGATCCAGGGCGTTACTATCATTACCATAATTACAAGCCTGATCGTCCTGCTTGCTCTTCAGACCTTCATAAAGAAAACAAAGCAGGGACAGGCCATGGTGGCGGTATCTGAGGACAAGGGCGCGGCTGCCCTGATGGGTATAAACGTCAACAAGACCATTTCGCTTACCTTTGCCATAGGCTCGGGGCTTGCGGCCATAGCGGGTGCGCTGTTATGCTCCGCATACCCTAACCTGACTCCGTATACGGGGGCGATGCCCGGGATCAAGGCCTTTGTGGCAGCGGTACTGGGGGGGATCGGTTCCATACCCGGCGCAATGATCGGCGGACTGCTGCTTGGCATCATCGAAAGCCTGAGCAAGAGGTACATTTCGACGCAGCTTTCCGATGCCATAGTTTTTTCCATTCTGATAATTGTTCTCCTGGTGCGTCCGACAGGACTTCTCGGGAAAAAGGTACAGGAAAAGGTATGAGGGTATTATGAAATTTACAAAACAGACAAAACGGGATCTTTATACCTGCGTGATGGTGATCCTGTTCTATGTGGTGATACAGGTACTGGATAAGGCGGGAGTGCTTTCTTTCCATATTAAGGGGCTGCTGGTCCCGCTGTGCTATTATTCGATAGCCGCGGTCGCGCTCAACCTCGTGGTAGGGATACTGGGTGATCTGAGCCTGGGTCATGCAGGCTTTATGTGTGTGGGAGCCTTCAGCGCTTCGCTTTTTTCGGTGGCGGTTAAGGAGAGCGGGATGCCGGCAGGGCTCAGGTTCCTTACGGCGCTTATCATCGGAACTCTTATGGCGGCGCTCTTTGGCTTCCTTATAGGCATACCGGTCCTCCGTCTCAACGGAGACTATCTGGCCATAGTCACCCTGGCCTTTGGCGAGATAATTAAAAATTTCCTTGCGGCGGTGTATCTGGGATATGACGAGGAGGGGCTCCATGTGGCCTTCAAAAGCTTTCAGCTTAAGGGGGAGGGCAAAATGCTCATAAACGGAGCCATGGGGATACAGGGTACGCCGACGGATTCCACCTTTACGATATCGATCGTCATCCTGCTGCTTGCGCTTTTTGCCATCCAGAACCTGGTGAATTCAAGAGCCGGAAGAGCCATTATGGCAATAAGGGACAACAGGATAGCGGCAGAGGCGGTGGGGATCAACATAACGAAATACAAGATGCTGGCGTTTACGGTATCGGCTGCCATTGCGGGAACTGCGGGAGTCCTCTTTTCCCATAATACCTCCACCCTGACCGCCTCCAGCACCTACTTCGGATATAATGTATCGATACTCATACTTGTGTACGTGGTCTTAGGGGGCATAGGCAATATAAGGGGCAGCATTATCGCGACCGCCATCCTCTATATCCTGCCGGAGCTGCTGAGGGGCTTAAACAGCTACCGTATGCTGATCTATTCCATAGTGCTTATCGTCATAATGCTTATCAACTGGGCGCCTGCTGCCATAGCCTTCCGTGAGAGATACGGGATACGGGCCTTTATCGGGCGGAAACGCGAGAACAGCGGTAAGGAGGTGAGCTGATATGTGCGCCATGCTTTCTGTCAATAATTTAAGCATCTCCTTTGGTGGCCTGAGGGCCGTTGATGATTTTAATATTGAGATAGAAAAGGGAGAGCTCTACGGGCTCATAGGGCCCAACGGCGCCGGTAAGACGACGGTCTTTAATCTTCTCACCGGTGTATACAGGCCCGATGAGGGAAGGATATTTCTTGAGGACAGGAATATTACGGGGCTTGATACCGTTGAGATAAACAAGGCGGGGATCGCCAGGACCTTTCAGAATATCAGGCTTTTCAAGGATCTTTCGGTCCTTGACAATGTAAAGATTGGTTTACATAATATTTTCACCTACCCGACGATATCGGGAATACTGAGGCTTTCGTCCTATTTCAGGATAGAAAAGGAGATGGATGAGAGGGCACTTGAGCTTCTGAAGGTATTTGATCTGGAAAAGGAAAAGGATTCCTTTGCAAAAAACCTTCCCTACGGCAAGCAGCGCAAGCTTGAGATCGCGAGGGCTCTGGCCACAGGGCCGAAGCTTCTTCTGCTTGATGAACCCGCTGCCGGGATGAACCCTAACGAAACAGGAGAGCTCATGGATACGATCCGTTTTGTGAGGGATGAATTTGATATGACTATATTACTGATAGAGCATGATATGAAGCTGGTATCCGGAATATGCGAGAAGCTTAGCGTGCTTAACTTCGGGTCCGTACTGAGCCGGGGGAAGACCAGCGAGGTGCTTAACGACCCGGAGGTCATTGCAGCATATCTGGGTTAGCTTTGGGAGTGAGGAAGATCTGATGCTTGAGATAAAGGATTTGGAAGTCAGCTATGGAATGATAAAGGCTCTTAAGGGGATCAGCTTCAGGGTAGACGAGGGAGAGGTCATAGCTCTTATAGGAGCCAATGGGGCGGGAAAGACCACAGCGCTTCATACCATCACCGGCCTGCTTCCGGCTGAGTCGGGTTCCATAAGGTTTGACGGAGTTGAGCTCACAAAGGTTCCGGCTCACAAAATAGTTGCAATGGGAATGGCCCATGTTCCGGAGGGCAGGAGGGTATTTGCCAATCTCTCGGTACTGCAGAATCTCAGGATGGGAGCCTATACGAGAAGCGACAGGGACGAGATCAGCAGGAACCTTGAGATGGTGTTTTCCCGGTTCCCAAGGCTTAAGGAAAGGCAGAACCAGCTTTCGGGGACTCTGTCGGGAGGGGAGCAGCAGATGCTTGCCATGGGCAGGGCTCTTATGAGCAGCCCGAAGATCATCCTGATGGACGAGCCTTCGATGGGACTGTCGCCCATACTGGTAAATGAGATATTTGATATAATCGAAAAGGTAAAGGCGGACGGGACTACTGTACTGCTTGTGGAGCAGAACGCCAAAAAGGCCCTGTCAATTTCCGACAGGGGCTATGTGCTCGAGACAGGCAGGATAGTGCTTGAGGGGAAGGCCTCTGAGCTCCTGAACAACGAGCAGATAAGGAAAGCGTATCTGGGTGAATAAGAAAGGAAACATACCGGGAGGGTTACAGGTGTCGGATAATAAAATAGTGATCACGATCTCAAGAATGTACGGAAGCGGAGGGAGAACAGTAGCCGGAATGTTATCGGAAAGGCTTGGTATTCCCTTTTATGACAAGGATCTTGTCAGGCTTGCTTCAGAGGATTCGGGTATCAATGAGGCTCTTTTTGTAAATGCGGATGAGAAGGTCAGGAATTCGAAGATATTCAGGATCGCAAAGAGTGTTTACAACGGTGAGATAATTCCTCCCGAGTCAAAGGACTTTACCTCTAACAGGAATCTTTTCAATTTTCAGGCAAAGATCATAAAGAAGCTTGCGGAGACCGAAAGCTGTGTCATAGTAGGCAGATGTGCCGAATATGTGCTTAAGGACTATGATAATGTCCTTTCCGTGCTGATCCATGCCCCGCTTGATTTCTGCTATGAAAAGGCTGCAGAGAAGGTGAGCCTTACAGGCAGGGAGCTTGAGGACTATGTCAACAGGATAAACAGACAGAAGGAGGAGTATCATATGTTTTATACCGGGAGACCCTGGTATGACGCGAGAAACTATGATCTGTGCTTTGACAGCTCAAAGCTGGGGTTTGAAAGATGCGTAGAGGAGATTATTTCATATATGGGTGTGAGATTTCTTACCCGGGGTGAGGAAGTTTGAAAGTAAACTTTCAAACTTGATTGGCGTGTCAGATACGAGCTCAAGTAAACTCGGCACGTGCCTGACACTGGAGGACAAAAATGAAAAGATCAAAGGTAAACCGGGTGATAAAGGATATGGAGGAGCATTCCTGATCATATGAAGATAAAGAGAGCCAGAGCGGGGTTTTACCGTAACCTCTTTACGCTGGTCTTACCAATTGTGATACAGAACCTGATCGCATCCGCTGTTAGTATGGCGGATGTTGTCATGCTGGGACGCGTGGACCAGACCTCCCTTGCAGCCTCGTCCCTTGCGGGTCAGGTACAGTTTTTGCTGTACGTGGTCTATTTCGGAGTGGCTTCGGCGGTCACCATTCTTGCTACCCAGTACTGGGGAAAGGGAGACAGCGTTACCGTTTCTAATATTTTTGCTCTGGGTCTTATCATTTCGGCAGCATTTTCTACGCTCGCCGCGGTCCTGGCCCTTGCGGTGCCGGACTTTGTGATAGGGATATGGACAAACGTTCCCGAGCTTAAGGCGGCGGGAGCAGCCTATCTGCGCTATGTGGCCTTATCCTATTTTTTTGCCGGTATCATCGAGCCCTACCTTGCAATAATAAAAAGCTGTGAAAGAGTGAAGCTTGCAACCCTTCTTTCTGTCGCAACGCTTTTGATGAACATCATATTGAACGCAGTGCTCATCTTCGGGCTGTTTTCCCTTCCCGCAATGGGAATAAGGGGTGCGGCTCTTGCCACGACCCTGTCAAGAGGGGCTGAGCTTATGGCCTGTGCGGTGGACTTTACGAGACAGAGGATAATGCCGGTGAGCCTTAAGGTCATTTTTGACATTCCGGCAAAGCTTATAAGGGATTTTGCCAGATATTCCCTTCCGGCCTTTATAAATGATGCCATGTGGGGACTGGCCTTTAATATGAACTCGGTCATCATGGGGCATCTGGGCTCCGATATAGTGGCGGCTAATTCCGTAGTTACCGTGGCAAGAGATCTGGTAACCACGGTGGGCATTGGTATAGCGGCGGGTTCCTCCATACTTTTAGGCAAGGAGATAGGAGAGGGCAGGCTTGAAAGGGCAAAGGAGGACGCAGACTCGGTGCTTTGGCTGTCCTTTAAAATAAGCCTTCTGCAGGGAGCTGTCCTGTTTATTATAAGCCCGTTCATTCCGGGTTTTGTCAGGATATCCCAGACGGCAGCCTGGTATCTCAGGGTAATGTTGTATATCAGCGTTATTTATCAGGTGGGACAGATCATCAATACTGTTCTTATAGCAAGTCTTTTCAGATGCGGCGGTGATTCCCGCTACGGAATGATCTTAGACATCATAAGTATGTGGGGAGTTTCGGTCCCTCTCGGCCTGATAAGCGCCTTTGTGCTTAAGCTTCCGCCCTTGTGGGTATATGTGCTCATGTGTACCGATGAATTCGTCAAGATGCCCTTTGCCATCCGGCATTTCAAAAAGGGCGGCTGGATAAAGAATATTACAAGGGATATGTAGGTAAATGAAGTTAATTCCATTGTAATAATGTGATAAAAGGAGAGCAGTGAAATGAACGTTGAAGACAGAAAATTCCTGGACAGGATCAATAAATACGCGGAGAAGGTGCTTGGGGACATCGATCCCCAGAAGACGCCTGTTTCCCTTCAGCTTGAAAAGCTGAAGCCTGAAATGGAGCGGATAGCAGGGGAAACCGGCGAAGCCCTGGACGATATATTTATTCGTTATATGGACCTTGCCAGTGAAGCCGGAGCCGAAGCGGAAAGGAAGCTTAAGGAGGAGCTGGGACCGGATCTGGACCTGGATCTGGGTGGCGAGTAAAGTGCCGAATAAATGCGGGGCGCCGAAAGCGCCCTGTCTGTCGTTAGTTTGCATCGATGACTTATAGTAAACACAATTATTTATTGCGTTCACTATAAGCTTCGATGCAAGCTTAAGCTGCTGAAATGAACTATCCGGCAATAGTCCCGGGGGCTTCTTATTTGATAACCCTTACCCTTATTACTCCGGGTATCTGCTTAAGCTTTTCAATGGCATCTTTGGAAGCGGGGCTTTCGATATCCATCATTGTATAGGCAAATTCACCCTTTGATTTGTTAAGCATATCGGAGATGTTTATTCCCTGGTCTCCGAAGACGGCTGTAAACCTGGTGATCATATTGGCTGTGTTGGTGTGCATTATCGCGATCCTGCCCGCGGCCTGGCAGACACCCATATCGCAGTTGGGATAGTTCACGGAATTGGCGATATTGCCGTTCTTGAGAAAGTCCATGAGCTCCTTGACGGCCATTTTGGCGCAGTTATCCTCCGATTCCTCGGTTGAAGCACCCAGATGGGGGATCACGATACAGCCCTCTGCCCCCGCCGTTTTCGGATTGGGGAAGTCAGACACGTATTTCCTCACCTTACCGCTCTTAATGGCCTCGATCACGGCGTCCTCATCAACCAGCAGGTCTCTTGCAAAGTTTAGGATGATCACTCCGTCCTTCATTCTGGAGATGGCTTCGCGGCTGATGGTCCCCTTCGTAGAATCCAGAAGAGGAACATGGATCGTTATTATATCACATTCCTCAAAGATCTCATTAATGTCGGTCACATGCCTGATATCACGTGAGAGATGCCAGGCCGCCTCCACAGAGATATAAGGGTCATAGCCGTACACCTCAAGCCCCATATGCTTTGCGGCGTTTGCAACCCTTACGCCTATGGCGCCAAGTCCTATGATGCCGAGCTTTTTATTGTAGATCTCTGTTCCGGCAAATCTTTTCTTTTCCTTTTCGGCCTTCTTTGCTATATCAGGATCATCCTTGTTCTCTGTTATCCAGTTTATCCCGCCTACGACATCTCTTGCCGCAAGCAGCATTCCTGCAAATACCAGCTCCTTTACACCGTTTGCGTTGGCACCGGGAGTATTGAAGACAACGATGCCCTTTTTGGCGCAGTCCTCAAGGGGGATATTATTGACCCCGGCACCGGCCCTTGCCACCGCGAGCAGGCCGTCAGGAAGCTCAAGCTCGTGCATGGATGCTGAACGGACTAAAACGCCCTGAGCATCGGAGAGCTCCTCGGTTTTTGAAAATTCATCTGTAAAGCATGATATCCCTACCTCGGAAATGGGATTCAGACAGGCATAATTAAACATAATATTTTCTCCTCTATTGATTATGTTAACCTATTATTTGTGCTTACGCTCAAATTCCTCCATAAAGTCCACAAGCTTTTCAACGCCGGCAAGAGGCATTGCATTATATATGGAAGCTCTCATCCCGCCGACGGACCTGTGCCCCTTAAGGCTTACAAGACCGGCTTCTGCCGCCTCCCTGACAAAGCTTGCGTCAAGCTCCTCATTTCCCGTAACGAAGGGAACGTTCATAAGGGAGCGTGAGGACTTTTCGACCGTGCCCTTAAACAGCTCGGAGCGATCGAGAAAATCGTAAAGGATCGCGGCCTTCTTTTCGTTCAGAGCCTTCATCGCCGAAAGGCCTCCCATCCGGCTGATCCACTTAAATACCTTTCCGCAGATATAAATCCCGTAAGCCGGGGGAGTATTATAAAGCGAACCCGCATCGGCGTGGGTCTTGTACCTTAACATCGTAGGAGTCCCGGGAAGCACGTCCTCCGTTATAAGATCCTCACGGATTATGACGATAACGACGCCCGCGGGGCCGATGTTTTTCTGCACGCCTCCGTAGATGAGACCGTATCTGGAAACATCAACGGGCTCGGAAAGGAAGCAGGAGGAAACGTCCGCTACCAGAGGCTTTCCCTTGGTGTCAGGCAGAGCCTTGAATTTGGTGCCGTAGATCGTATTGTTCTCGCATATGTAAACATAATCCGCATCCTCTGAGATCGGAAGATCCGAGCAGTCCGGTATGTAGGAAAAGGTCTTGTCCTCACTGCTTGCGACGGCATTGGCTTTTCCGTAGAGAGAGGCTTCAGTGAAGGCCTTCTTGGCCCATTGCCCGGTAATTATATAATCCGCCACCCTGTTTTTCATAAGGTTCATGGGAATCATCGCAAACTGCTGACTGGCTCCGCCCTGGAGAAACAATACCCTGTAATTATCGGGGATCCCCATAAGCTCCCTTAAATCCTTTTCGGCTTCCTTAATGATATTGTCATAGGTTTTGGAGCGATGGCTCATTTCCATGACAGACATTCCGCTGCCTCTGTAATCAAGCATTTCGTCAGCGGCTTCTTTAAGGACCTCTTCGGGAAGCACTGCGGGACCTGCGGAAAAGTTATATACCCTGCTCATCTCTTTTTCCTCCTTGATCTGCGTGTATTTAGAGCATTTTATTGTTTCAGATCGACCAGAGTACAGGATAGCACACTTTTTGTTATTGCACAATAATTAATGAAAAGCTGCAATTTCGGGACGGATCAACGCAGGCAAGGGGGATATGCCGGGGAAATGATCCGTTCAGTAAGCTCAACGGATCGGCGCAGGCGGGGTTGTTTATTAAAACCTGCAATGATATACTATGTCTGATCAACAACTTCAGGCAGTAAAAGAGCGGAGGTAAAAATGGCTGATATCAGACCCTTTAAGGCAGTAAGACCGAAGAACGGACTGGAGAGCAGGATCGCGGCTCTCCCATATGACGTATACAGCAGGGATGAGGCGACAGAAAAGGTCAGGGGAGATAACCTTTCCTTCCTGCGGATCGACAGGGCGGAGACCCAGTTTGACAGGTCCGTGGATACCTATGATGACCGTGTTTACGAAAAGGCAAGGGAGCTTTTTCTCGGTATGCTTGAAAACGGGGAGTTCATCGAGGATACTGAGGAGCATTATTATATCTATGAGCTTACCATGAACGGCAGGGTCCAGACCGGCATAGCCGGCGTATCCTCCATAGATGATTATCTTAACAATACGATCAAAAAGCATGAGAACACGAGAGCCGATAAGGAGGCAGACAGGTTCAGGCATGTCGACAGCTTAAGCGCCCAGACCGGGCCCGTATTCCTAGCATGCAGGAACAGCTTTGAGCTTGAGGAGATAGTGGAGAGGGTAAAGCAGGAGGAGCCTTACTTTGATTTCCTTTCGGATGATCTTGTAAGGCACAGGGGCTTTATGATCTCCGATAAGAGGGACATAGATGAAATAAGACAGGTCTTCTCGGAGATGGAATCGGTCTACATAGCGGACGGGCACCATCGCTGTGCATCTGCCGTGAAGGCGGGGCTCAAACGGAGAGAGGAGGAGCCTGACTATACCGGAGAGGAGGAATACAATTATTTCCTGTCGGTGATCTTCCCGGAAAAGGACCTTATGATAATGGATTACAACAGGGTGGTGAAGGATCTGAACGGGCATGATAAAAAGGAGATCCTTGATTATTTCTCCCAAAGGGGGACCCTGTTAAGGGTCAAGGATAAGGAACCCTATCATCCAAAGAGCAAGGGCAATATCGGGATATATATTGACGGGGAATGGTACAGCTTTTATTTTGACAACAGCTTTGCAACCGATGATCCCGTCAGGTCACTTGATGTTTCAAGGCTTCAGGATGAATTCCTTGAACCGCTGTTCGGAATAGAGGATCCAAGGACCGATAACAGGATAGATTTTGTGGGCGGTATAAGAGGGCTCAGGGAGCTTGAGAGGCGGGCTGGGATCGCTTTTGCCATGTATCCCACCTCGATACGGGAGCTCTTTAAGGTCGCTGACGAGGGAATGCTCATGCCGCCGAAATCAACATGGTTTGAGCCCAAATTAAGAAGCGGTCTGTTCATACACAGGATATAGACGGGAAGGGGAGACAAAATGGATAAGAAGCTTTATAAGATGATGAACTGGGCAGAGATAGAGGCTTTGGTATATGCCGAGGAGGACAGGCCCCATGAGCTGCTCGGAGGACATTTCACAAAGGACGGGATACTGATCCAGGCCTTTTTCCCGGATGTCCGCAAGGTTTCCGTGGTGGTTCAGATATCAAGGACCATAAATGAATATGATATGGAGCTCATGGACGAGGCCGGCTTTTACGCGGTCTTAATAAGAGCCGAAAAAAAGAACAGGTTTAATTACTGTTTCAAGGTGACGGATAATAACGGAAATACCGAAGAGATATATGATCCCTACAGCTTTGCGCCCATTATTTCAAAAGAGGATGCGGAAGGCTTCATAAAGGGCACACATCATGAAATGTATAAGGTGCTGGGAGCTCATGTAAGAGAGATAGACGGCATAAAGGGCACAGGCTTTGCACTCTGGGCACCTAATGCGATAAGGG
>DFEA01000007.1:0-164 GCA_002368575.1 Lachnospiraceae bacterium UBA3814
CCTTCCTTTATGCCTTCTTCTTTCATTTCCTGTAAAATGATACGTTCCTTCATATACTGTGACCTCCAGACTGAGTTTTTGCGTCCACGTTTTACGGCCTCATTTATTTTTTTCGTAAGGCTTCCTTTAACCTTCCCCCGTTCGATATAATCGTATAATGCCCT
>DFEA01000007.1:292-7904 GCA_002368575.1 Lachnospiraceae bacterium UBA3814
CTCTAAACCGGCTATTTCCCTGCAGTATTCCGTAAATGTATACTGACTTGACCCGCGGCCAAAGGGATCAAAGGTACAGATAAAATTGCTCCATCTTTATCCTTGTTGTAAACATCCAGCCTGATAGGCTTTCCATCGGAGGTAAAGCAGTATTCCTTCTGCGTCTGAACATTGCTTAGCCTGCCGATGTGTCTGCCAAGCAGACATTCCAGAACCCTGCGGCATAATTCGGGATCCTCCATGACCTTCCCGAACATGAAATCATCGCTGAACTTAAGCCTTTCATAGCTCTTCATTACGTTTTGCTTCTTCACATAAAGCTCCTTTCTTTAAGAATCAGGCAGGAGTATTTACGCTTTAAGAAGCAACCGATACATTAAACTGTCCTCCGGTAGAGTTCCGGTTCAGGGAAGCGTACGCATGTACTTATGTGGCTGCTCCCATATTCCTGCCTATAATAAATTTGGGTATCATAAGCAAGAATTTCAGAAACGCTGCCGGAAAGCCGGAAGGACCGGCTGTCGATCAGAAATGAAAAATCTGTATGATATGTGAAAATCTGCTTATGCAATGATTATAACACATTTTCATGGATGGAATCATTAAAATATTGAAAAGCCTGACTAACAGGGGTAAAATAAATTTGTTGCCAAAACATATTTATAGTCAGTTCCTCAGGGAATCGTAATGAAGGACGAAAACAGAAATTATTTAAAGCTGTCGCTTGCAATAGCCGGGGGAATAAGTATCAGCGTTATCCTGTATTTTATCATCCTCAGGTATAGTGACGTTTCCGACGCAATAAATTTGGTCATGGCGATCATAAAGCCTTTCGTGTATGGGGCTGTGATGGCCTATCTTCTTGCGCCTGTTTGCAAGAGTCTTGAAAACACATTTGATAAGCTGTTTAAAGGGAAGCGGAAGGGCCTTTCTCAGGGGCTTGCGGTTTTCTGTGCGATCCTTGCAGGGCTCGTGATCATCACTGCGATCGTGCTGCTGATCATCCCGTCACTGTTCCGCAGCATATCCGGCATCATTCAGGAGCTGCCCTCCCAGATCGAGAAGGCCAGGAGGTTCTGGGAAGAGCTTTTGCACAAGGAACCTGTTATTCTGAACACCTTTGAAAGGTGGACTCAGGAGGCTGCAAGTCATCTCCAGCACTGGCTCAGTACTTCGGTGCTCCCAAATCTCCAGTCAATAGGGTTAACTATTGTTGACCATGTGGCAGGGATCGTAACGGTTCTTAAGAACCTTTTCCTTGGAGTTATCATAGCCATATACCTGCTGATGAGGCGCAGGCAGTTCGGAGAGCAGGCGAAGCTCTGCCTGCGGAGCATCTGCTCTGAACGTTTATATAAGCTCATCCTTGATGAGGTCACGTATGCGGACAGGATGTTCAACGGTTTCTTTATGGGAAAGCTTAAGGATTCGGTTATCGTAGGCTTTATCTGCTTCATAGGCTGTACTCTTCTGCAGTATGAATCTCCGCTGCTTATTGCGGTAATTATCGGCGTTACGAATATCATCCCCTTTTTCGGACCATTCCTTGGAGCCGTTCCCTGTGCGCTCTTTCTTGTCCTTGAAAGCCCGATACACTGTCTGACCTTTATTGGTTTTGTGATCATTCTGCAGACTCTGGACGGGAATGTTATAGGCCCGAAGATCCTCGGGGATACTACCGGCCTGTCCAGCTTCTGGGTTCTTTTCTCAATTCTGTTCTTTGGAGGCCTCTGGGGCGTTAAGGGTATGATAGTCGGGGTGCCCTTATTTGCCGTGGTTTATGATGTTATACGAAAGGGTGTGTATAAAAGCCTACGGAAAAAGGGTGAGGGAAGGATGATAGATGATTATACCGGAACTTTTCATTCTCCCAAATGATCTGTACTTCATCGCTTCACATATCTGATCCGATCTGGCTTTATAGTTTTCGCACCCGTATATTTCATTTCCCGCATTCTTATCCGGTCACCTTTTGAAGTCTCATGGAATTCCTCTTCAGGTTCCGGTATCATCTTACCTCACTCAAATATAAAATAACCGGAGGTTCATTTATAAAATGGTTACAATCTAACGTACTGGCTGTGCGCTGAATTGTAACGTAAGATGTAATTTAAAATAAAAAATGTAAAGTATGCTTGACATCAATATCAACTTATGATATTCTCGGGATGTAAAGCGAACTTTACTTATTGGGAGAGCCACATGAAGAACCGAATTGCAGAACTTCGAAAGCAGAAGCGGCTGACACAGCAGGATCTGGCGAATCACCTGGGAGTGACACGTCAAACGGTCATTTCCCTGGAGGGGGGAAGGTACAATCCTTCCATTACACTGGCCTTTAAGCTGGCCCGCGCATTCGATATGCGCATCGAAGACATTTTTATCTATGAGGAGGGCGCTGAATCATGAAAGGAAACTATCCGAAATCAGTATATATTCTTATAACAGTTCTCGGAATTATACTGCTGATCCTGAACTCTGTGCTGGATCTGAACGTTGCCGTGAGTGCGGTTGGGGCAGGGCTGTTTGCCTATGGTATAAACCGGCTTATCGGAGAATGGAGAGTTAAAAATAATCCTGATTATGCAAAAAAGCTTGAAATTGCCAATCAGGATGAGAGACTGGCTTTTATCGCGGATAAATCGCGCAGCGCAACACTGATCATCACGATCTTTGTGCTCTCCATACTTGGAGTCATACTGCTTTCTATCGATCAGGAAGCATATGGCAATGCATGCCTCTATACTACAATGGGAATCTCTCTACTGTATTTTATAGTTTACCGGATCATCAGCCGCAGATATTAAATCATTCGTTGATAACATCACCTCCCATCGCTGTTACTTGTCAAACTATTTGCGCAATATCTGTTTACTGTTAAGAGCCATCGCAAATATAGAAAACATCTTGACAAGCGATAATTTTCTGTTTGATCTGTATCGGACGTTCAAATAACATACCTTATGAACAGATGTCTAAAATTCTGTTGTTGTTTTATGAGGAATAAAAGAAGTACCAAATATGAACGCAAACAGCATTTCGGTTCATAATCTTAGAAAAAATTCCCCGGCTTCCTGCTTGACGACATTACCTTTCAAGTCCCTTGCGGAAGGATCGTCGGTTTTATCGGTGAAAACGGAGCTGGGAAAAGCACAACGATCAAGCTCATTCTCAATCATCTGCGCCATTTCTCACCATCCTGATATCCTGATTTTGGATGAGGCCGCGACGGGATTAGATCCGGTCGTGAGGGACGAGATTCTCGATCTGTTTATGGACTTCATTCAGGATGAAAAGCACTCGATCCTTTTCTCGACACATATCATTTCGGATATTCAGAAGATTGCCGATCATGTAATCCTGATCCACAATGGAAAAATGATCCTTGCCCTTTACTTGCTGCGTGGTTCAAAAAGCATTGCCCTCGAAAGCATAACTTTACTCCTTCAGCACCCTGAAATTATAATCATTCTTCTTTTTGGAGTCGTAATTCTTTCATACATTCTTTGCGTCATAGGGTATGCAAGAAAGAAATAACCGTGTATTTTTTTGCCGTTAGAAGATCACGGAACAAAGAAAAGAGCGCTGGTATTCCGGCACTCTGGTTTCTCATTTATTCTTTGAATTATACTTGTCACATATCTTTTCCATCTTCATAAAGTCTAAGCATCTGTCTTTACCTTTATAATCTGATGGTTCCGTACATAAAATGTATAATACATTAGCTTTATTAACGATATTCTCCTGATTTCTCCGGCACCAGGTCAGTTCATCTATGCACAGATCCTTGTAATGCTTATCAGCAGGATTGTCCGTCCTCATTTTTCCAAGGTCAATCCGCTGTATTTGTTCATCAGTAACGGGAATCATCAGGTTATAATTCAGTACCCCGATCAGTTTGCCACGCTTGTCAACGATTTTATCGAAATCCGCCCTGGGTTTCATTTTCTTGTGCTTCTCAACCGGATGTGAAAGCGGTATAAGATATTTTCGTTTATTGCATATGACAACAACTCCCACATATATCCTGTGCTGTTTGCCGATCTGCGGAGATACCGAAGAAACCCTGTCATCGGCATGATGCAGATCCCGAACATATTTCATATCTATCAGATAAAGGTTTAATCGTTCCTGAACCATAATCCCTCTATAGCATAAATATGGCTATGTCTTGCGACATAGCCATAATGTGGAACCACCATCAGCGATTCCATCGCTTTTACAACTTCCACTTATCGGTAGGACTCACCATCAACTATAAAGTACCATAAACCGGCTGTTTGTCAAGCGATTTCGTAGAATTCATCCGCCTTTTATTATTATGGTTTGAGATTGAACTGCAGGCCCGAAAATGCTTTCAACCCGCATAAATACTGGATTTTCGAGAAAATTTCACTCGTATTCTATAGTTGCCGAAGGCTTCGGTGTAAAATCGTAGAGGACTCTGTTGACACCCTTTACCTCGGTGGTGATCCTCTGTACGAGACGTTTCATAAGGTCAAAGGGGATCTCCTCCACCTCGGCCGTCATGGCATCCTTTGTGTTCACCGCACGGATGATGACCGCCCACTCAAAGACTCTGTTTCCGTCTTTTATGCCAGTGGATTTAAAATCGGGGACAACGGTGAAATACTGCCATACCTTGCCCTCAAGGCCGTTATTCTTAAATTCCTCCCTGAGGATCGCATCAGACTCCCGTACCGCCTCAAGACGATCCCTTGTGATCGCTCCGGGACAGCGCACCCCGAGTCCGGGGCCGGGGAAGGGCTGACGGTATACCATGTTTGCGGGAAGGCCAAGCCTTTCTCCCACAATCCGTACCTCATCCTTAAAGAGTATCTTTACCGGCTCCACAAGCTCAAACTTCATATCCTCGGGAAGACCGCCGGCGTTGTGATGAGCCTTGATCCCCTGCTCACTTTCCAGAATGTCGGGCCATATCGTGCCCTGCGCGAGAAAATCGATCCCGTCGAGCTTACGCGCTTCCTCCGCAAAAACCTCGATGAACTCGTTTCCGATGATCTTCCTCTTGGTTTCCGGATCAGAGACTCCTGCAAGCTTATCCAGAAAACGATCCGTGGCATCCACATATACCAGGTTTGCCTTCATCTGGTCCCGAAATACCTCGATCACCTGCTCGGGCTCGCCCTTTCTCAGCAGACCGTGATTTACGTGCACACAGGTCAGCTGGCTGCCGACAGCCTTTATCAGCATTGCTGCCACAACCGAGGAATCCACTCCGCCGGACAGAGCCAGCAGTACCTTCTTATCTCCGATCTGTGCCCGCAGCTTACCGATCTGCTCCTCAATAAAGCTGTCGGCAAGCTCCGGTGTCGTTATCCGGACCATATCGTCCGGCCGCCTGTCATTTCCCATCCTTTTCTCCTCCATATTTTTAACAGCTATCGCTACAGTTGGATTATACCCGAGTCTTTTATCCATGACAAGCAAAGGAGGAAATATTTTCAGATTTCTTCCCCCCTCCATTTATGATATGATAGCTTATGGATAAAGCATGAACCTCTCAAATAAAAATCCCGGAAGGCCGAAGCCTGCCGGGATGTGTACGCTCCCTGCACCTGCGGGAGTACAGCGGAGAGCGTGGGATTCGAACCCACGTGCCGGGATAAACCGACAACTCGATTTCGAGTCGAGCTCGTTATGACCACTTCGATAGCTCTCCATTTATTTGCTTATCGCAAAAGCATTATTTATTATAATACAGCAGCTAAGGTTAAGTCAATTAATCTTTTCGGGAAAGTGATATTACAATGAAGGAACTTGAATACCCCTTTGATGCGGGACTTATAATCAAAAAGAAAAAAGCTCTGAAAAGAAAGCTTCTTGAGAAAAACAGAAGCTTTATCGAAAAAAGGATAGCTGTCCTTGGCGGCTCCACTACCCGCGATATTGTCCTCATCCTTGAGCTTTTCCTGCTTGATCAGGGGATCCGTGCGGTTTTTTATGAGAGTGAATATAATAAATACTGGGAGGATGTGATGTTTGACAATCCGGAGCTTAAGGCCTTTGATCCGGATATTATATATATTCATACCTCCAATCGCAATATTAAGAATTATCCTGTCCTTTCACAGACGGAGGAAGAGGTAAAGGAGCTGCTTGATGCGGAATATAACAGCTATACCGCGCTCTGGGGGAAGATAGAGGAGGAGTACCGCTGCCCTGTTATCCAGAATAACTTTGAGCTTCCCTCCTTCAGGCTGCTGGGAAATGCCGATGCGGCCGACATTCACGGAAGGGTCAGCTATATAAACAGGCTTAACGCTCTTTTTGCCGGATACGCAGGGGCGCATAAGGATTTTTATATTCAGGATATCAATTACCTGTCCGCGTGCTGCGGGCTCGACAGGTGGTCTGACCCGGCCTTCTGGCATCTTTATAAATATTCGCTGTCCATGGAGGCGATCCCCTCCCTTGCGTTCAATCTCAGCAACATCATAAAATCCGTTTTCGGCCGGAATAAAAAGGCCCTGGCACTTGACCTTGATAACACACTGTGGGGCGGGATCATAGCAGAGGACGGGGCGGATAAGCTCGAGCTTTCGCCGGAGACCGCCACGGGGGAGGTCTACAGCGAATTCCAGAGATATATCAAGCTTCAGAAGGACATCGGCGTTATCCTTACCGTCTGTTCAAAAAACGATCCCGAAAATGCCCTTGAAGGGCTTAATCTCCGTGACAGCATCCTACGGCCTGAGGATTTTATCGCGATCAGAGCCAACTGGGAGCCTAAAAGCGACAATCTTAAGGAGATCGCAGAGGAGCTGTCGCTTCTGCCCGAGGCCTTCGTATTTGTTGATGACAATCCGGCGGAAAGAGAGCTCGTCGCTTCACAGACCGGCGCCTCGGCACCGGATATAGGCAATCCCGAGGATTATCTGAGGGTACTTGACCGGTCCGGTTTTTTTGAGGTGACCGCCCTTTCCCGGGATGACGCAAACCGCACCAGAATGTATAAGGATAACCTGGAGCGGCAAAGGTTTCAGCAGCGGTTTACCGACTATGGGGAGTATCTTTCGTCCCTTGAAATGAAGGCTGCCATAGGGGATTTCATTCCCGAATATCTTGACAGGATAGCCCAGCTTACCAACAAGAGCAATCAGTTTAACCTTACCACCAGGCGCTACACCGGAGCCGAGATCAAGGAGGTCAGCGACAGCAGTGAATATATCTGCCTTTATGGCAGGCTTGAGGATAAATTCGGCGATAACGGGGTCGTTTCGGTCGTCATAGGAAAGAAATATGAAGAGGTCCTTAATATCGACCTCTGGATCATGAGCTGCCGGGTTCTCAAGCGTGACATGGAATACGCCATGATGGACGTGCTTGTGAAGAAAGCCAGGGAAAACGGTATCCGCGTGATCATGGGCTACTATTACCCCACTCCGAAGAACGGAATGGTTAAGGATTTTTACGCCGGGATGGGCTTTGAACCGGTTTCCGAGGATGAGGAGCATAATACCGTCTGGCGTTTTGAGGTTAGTGACGGCTATATAAATAAAAATCGTTATATTACAACTGTTTAGCCTTGACATTCAAATTCAGAAGTTTTATATTAGGTGATGCGAATGTGTGCCGGGCATATGTTCGT
>DFEA01000007.1:7976-16218 GCA_002368575.1 Lachnospiraceae bacterium UBA3814
TAGCCAAGTGGTAAGGCGTGGGTCTGCAACACCCTGATCGCCGGTTCAAATCCGGCAGTCGCCTGTTTTATGGTGATCCGTTCAGGTTCCTGAACGGATCATTTTGCTCTTTCATTCTGTTGATCCGCAAGAAAGGAGCTCTGTTTCAGGGTTCTTTCTTTTTTTGCATGCTTTGCCGATCACGGCAGCTGACCTTGAGCTTTTTGAGGCTCTTAAGGAGCTTCGCTGAAGCACTCCGGCCGGGGCTTTCATCTGATATCATGCATGTTTTCCCGAAAATCGCGAACGGCAACCGTGCATATAAGTAAAGTGTTCGTTACTATTCACAGCCGAATCGCGCACTTGCTGCGCGATTGCGGGCCACAACTTATGGCTTGAGATGGGTTTTGCCCATCGCCGAAGGCGATTTATAATGGCAAAACCCGTTACTATCACAGCCCAAAAGGCTGTGAATAGTAACAAGTGTTCGATGAAAAAAACACGTTAGGCTTGTAATTAATGGCTTTCACAAATATAATGTTACCATATGCAATGCCGGAGGCGATCCGTAAACGGCGGAATTTTTGCCGGCTGAGACAGGAGGTATTTATGCCCGACGACAGGGAAATAGACGAGGTTATAAGGATGCTTGACTCAAAGACCCTCGAAGGTGTGAGCCGTATAGGCATCCACAGAGTGGAAACGGAAAGAGAGGACTTTGTGAAGGAGGTGCATCACCATGGACGGTGTGACGTCGGCAGCCCCTTTGCAAGCGCGGATCTCTGTAATCTTACAGTAAACGAAGACTGACAGGATCAGGACTGGTTCGGAGGAGGATAATGGACAGACAGAATCTGACTTTAATGACTGACCTGTATGAGCTTACCATGATGCAGGGCTATTATAAAAACAGGGATAAGAACAAACCGGTCATCTTTGATGCCTTTTACCGGAACAATCCCTGCAACGGAGGCTATGCGATCTGTGCGGGGCTTGAGCAGGTCATAAAATACATAAAGGAGCTTCATTTTGATGACGAGGATATCGCCTATTTACGGTCTCTCGGCATCTTTGAGGAGGATTTTCTCGGATACCTGAAGGAGTTCAGGTTTTCCGGAGACATCTACGCAATACAGGAGGGACGGGTCATTTTCCCGAGGGAGCCGCTTATCAAGGTCATAGCGCCTCTTATGGAGGCGCAACTTCTGGAGACCGCCCTTCTTAATATAATCAATCACCAGAGCCTGATAGCAACAAAGGCCGCCAGGGTCTGCTATGCTGCCAGGGGCGACGGTATCATGGAATTCGGGCTGAGAAGGGCCCAGGGGCCGGACGCGGGCATCTACGGGGCAAGAGCGGCTGTCATCGGCGGCTGTATCGGGACCTCTAACGTGCTTACCGGCCAGCTCTTTGATGTGCCGGTCAAGGGTACTCACGCTCACAGCTGGATAATGAGCTTTCCCGATGAATACACGGCCTTTAAGGCCTATGCGGAGCTTTATCCCGATGCCTGCATACTCCTCGTGGATACCTATGATACCCTTAAGTCGGGAATTCCCAACGCCATCAGGGTTTTCACCGAGATGAAGGAAAAGGGGCTTCCCATGAAGGGCTATGGGATAAGGCTTGACAGCGGAGACCTTGCCTACCTTTCCAAGAAGGCCAGGGTCATGTTGGATGAGGCCGGGTTTACGGACGCGGTCATTTCCGCCTCCAACGATCTGGATGAGTATCTTATCGAGTCACTTAAGCTGCAGGGCTGCAGGGTCACCTCCTGGGGGGTGGGCACCAACCTTATCACCTCCAAGGACAATCCCGCCTTCGGCGGTGTATACAAGCTTTCGGCAGTAATGGGTGACAACGGAGAATTTATTCCGAAGATAAAGCTTTCGGAAAACAGTGAAAAGGTCACCAATCCCGGAAATAAGAAGATATACAGAGTGTATGATAAGGGCACCGGAAAGCTCAGGGCGGATCTCATCTGTCTGGAGGAGGAGGTCTTTAAGGAGGAGGATGAGCTCCTGCTGTTCGATCCTCATGAGCCCTGGAAGAAGACCAGGCTTCCTGCCGGGGATTACGAGCTTAAGGAGCTGATGATCCCGGTCTTTATCAAGGGCAAATGCGTTTATGAGTCACCTTCGACCATGGAGATCCGGGATTTCTGCACTAAAGAGAAGGAAACGCTCTGGGACGAGACCATGAGGTTCGAGAATCCTCATAAGGTCTATGTGGATCTGTCTCAGAAGCTGTATGATCTAAAGATGAAGCTGCTTAGCGAGCATTCGGCACAGCCCTTTTAAGGAAGGGCTCGGGCCGGACGCATATATTAAAACGAGAGGAAAAGAAATGTACAGGAAGGTATCAACTGATCTCGGCTTTGTGGAGAGAGAAAAGGAAGTCAGCAGGTTCTGGAAGGAGAACCATATCTTTGAAAAGAGTATGGAGGGCCGTAAGGACGGCGAGACCTATATGTTTTACGACGGGCCCCCGACTGCGAACGGCAAGCCGCATATAGGCCATGTGCTTACCCGTGTCATTAAGGATATGATCCCGAGGTACAGGACCATGAAGGGCTATTTTGTCCCCAGAAAGGCCGGCTGGGATACCCACGGGCTGCCTGTGGAGCTTGAGGTTGAGAAGGAGCTCGGGCTTGACGGCAAGGAACAGATAGAGAAATACGGCCTTGAGCCCTTTATAGAAAAATGTAAGGAATCCGTATGGCAGTATAAGGGAATGTGGGAGGACTTTTCCGAAACTGTAGGCTTCTGGGCCGATATGGAGAATCCCTACGTTACCTACCATGACGATTACATCGAGTCGGAGTGGTGGGCTCTTAAGGAGATATGGAAAAAGGGGCTGTTATATAAGGGACATAAGATCGTTCCCTATTGCCCCCGCTGCGGCACTCCCCTTTCCTCTCATGAGGTGGCGCAGGGCTATAAGGATATAAAGGAGCGTTCCGCCATTGCGCGGTTCTGGTTAAAGAAGGGCTCTGAGCTTAATGAAGGCGAGGGCAGGACCGCCATCCTTGCCTGGACTACCACACCCTGGACTCTTCCCAGCAATGTCGCTCTCTGTGTGAATCCCAATGAGACCTACGCGCTTGTCAGGGCCTTTGACGGCAACAATTATATCCTTGCCGAGGCTCTCCTTGAGCCGGTGCTTTCAGGGGCCGCCGCAAAGGCTAAGGACAAGGCGGGAGAGACTGCCGGGGCCCCTGCCTTTGAGATCATAAGGACCTTTAGCGGCAAAAGCCTTGAGCATACCGAATACGAGCCTCTCTTCCCCTATGAGGGTCCTAAGACCGAGGGGAAAAAGGGTTGGTATGTGGTCTGTGACGACTATGTTACTCTTACGGAGGGCACGGGGGTAGTGCATATAGCTCCTGCCTTCGGTGAGGACGATAACAGGATCGGGAAGAAGTACGATCTTCCCTTCCTGCAGTTTGTGGACGGCAAGGGCAACATGACCGAAGAAACCCCTTTCTCCGGCTTATTCGTTAAAAAGGCCGATCCCGAGGTGCTTAAGGATCTGGATAAGAGAGGGCTTTTGTTTGAGGCTCCCAATTTTGAGCACAGCTATCCTCACTGCTGGCGCTGCGATACACCTCTCATCTATTATGCCAGGGAATCCTGGTTCATAAAGATGACCGCCGTTAAGGATGATCTTATAAAAAACAACAATACTATAAACTGGATCCCCGAATCCATCGGAAAGGGAAGGTTCGGAGACTGGCTTGAGAATATACAGGACTGGGGCATCTCAAGAAACCGTTACTGGGGTACCCCGTTAAATATCTGGGAATGTGAGGGCTGCGGCCATCAGGAGGCCATAGGCTCAAGAGAGGAGCTTTATAAGCTTTCCTCAAGCGAGGCCGCTAAGACAGTAGAGCTCCACAGGCCGTATATCGATGAGATCACCGGGATCTGCCCTGAGTGCGGAGGTACCATGAAGAGGGTGCCCGAGGTGATAGACTGCTGGTTTGACTCGGGAGCCATGCCCTTTGCCGAGCATCATTATCCCTTTGAAAACCAGGAATTGTTTAAGGAGCAGTTCCCCGCGCAGTTTATCTCCGAGGCTGTTGACCAGACCAGAGGCTGGTTTTACTCTCTGCTTGCCGAATCTACCCTGCTGTTTAACAGAGCGCCCTATGAAAACGTAATAGTGCTTGGTCATGTCCAGGATGAGAACGGTCAGAAGATGAGCAAGTCAAAGGGCAATGCCGTGGATCCCTTTGAGGCTCTTGAAACCTACGGGGCCGACGCGATACGGTGGTACTTTTATATCAACTCCGCTCCCTGGCTGCCTAACCGCTTCCACGGAAAGGCCGTGATCGAGGGGCAGAGAAAGTTTATGGGTACCCTGTGGAATACCTACGCCTTCTTTGTGCTTTACGCTAATATCGACGGGTTTGATGCCGGAAGGTATGAGCTTTCCACTGACAGCCTTACGGTAATGGACAGATGGATACTTTCAAAGCTCAATTCCGTCATAAAGGAGGTCGACAGCGATCTTGAAAATTACCGGATACCGGAGGCGGCAAGGGCTCTGCAGGATTTTGTCGACGACCTTTCCAACTGGTACGTCAGGAGGAGCCGCGAAAGGTTCTGGGCAAAGGGGATGGAGCAGGATAAGATAAATGCCTATATGACGCTCTACACCTCCCTTGTCGAGATCTGTAAGGCTGCTGCCCCGATGGTGCCCTTCATCACCGAGGAGATCTACCAGAATATCGTCAGAGGCTCGCAAAACGGGGACAGTGCCCCGGAGAGCATACATCTCTGCGATTTTCCCGCGGTAAATGAGGCTCTCATCGACGAGGAGCTTGAAAGGAATATGGATGAGGTCCTTAAGGCGGTGGTAATGGGACGTGCCTGCAGAAATACCGCAAATATAAAGAACAGACAGCCTGTAGCAAAAATGTATGTAAAGGCGGCTGAGGAGCTCTCTGATTATTATGTGGCTGTGATAGAGGATGAGCTTAATGTCAAGAACGTTGAGTTCACCCAGGATGTCAGGGAATTTACCTCATATAACTTTAAGCCCCAGCTTAAGACCGTGGGGCCCAGGTACGGAAAGCTCCTTGGAAGGATAAAGGAGGCTCTCACGGCGCTTGACGGTAATTCGGCAATGGACGAGCTTAATGAAAAGGGTGAGCTTGTCTTAAGCCTCGGCGGTGAGACCGCGGTGCTTTCAAGGGAAGACCTTCTTATCGAGATGATACAGAAGGAGGGCTACGTAAGTGAAAGCGACAATCAGATGACGGTCGTGCTTGATACCAACCTTACGCCTGAGCTCATTGAGGAGGGCTTTGTGAGGGAGATCATCTCCAAGGTCCAGACAATGCGTAAGGAGGCGGGCTTTGAGGTGATGGACAGGATCATTGTCTATGAAAAGGGCAATGAAAGGATTGAGCAGGTCCTTAATGACAACAGAGCGGCCATAATGAAGGATGTCCTTGCAGACGACATTATAACCGGCCGGACTGAGGGCTATGAGAAGGAATGGAGCATCAATGAGGAAAAGGTTACTCTCAGCGTTAAAAAGCTGTAAACAATGAACTGATCCGTTCCGAGAGCTTTACGGATCGGCACAGAGGAGCATGTATTATAGATAAAAAGGGGCTTACAGCCGCAGAAGCAAAAGGAGGATGAGACGTGGCTAAAACACAGGAGATCAGGAAGTTTGACAAGGAAGCCTTCAAAAAGGAGGTTTTGAACAACGTCAAGAGTCTTTACAGAAAGAATCTTGAGGAAGCGAGCCAGCAGCAGATATTTCAGGCTGTGTGCTTTGCGGTAAAGGATACTATCATTGAAAACTGGATGAACACCCAGAAGGCTTACGATGAAAAGGATCCCAAGACGGTTTACTATCTGTCAATGGAGTTTCTTATGGGAAGGGCTCTCGGCAACAGTCTTATCAACCTTAAAGAGTATAAGGAGGTGGCTGAGGCGCTTGATGAGCTTGGCGTAAATATTGACCTTGTTGAGGATCAGGAGAGAGACCCGGCTCTCGGAAACGGCGGCCTTGGACGTCTTGCGGCCTGCTTCCTTGATTCGCTCGCCACTCTCGGCTACAGCGCCTACGGCTGCGGCATACGTTACAGATACGGCATGTTCAAGCAGGAGATAAGGGACGGTTATCAGGTGGAGGTACCCGACAACTGGTTAAAGGACGGTTATCCGTTTGAGCTGAAGCGTCCCGAATATGCCAAGATCGTCAAGTTCGGCGGCCATGTAAAGGTTGATACCGACGAATTCGGCGAGCATCATTTTTCCCAGGAAAATTACCAGTCCGTTCAGGCCATTCCCTATGATATCCCTATCACGGGCTATGGCAACGGCATAGTCAATGCCTTAAGGATCTGGGATGCCCAGCCGGTGGAATGCTTCTCTCTTGATTCCTTTGACAAGGGGGATTACAGAATGGCTGTTGAGCAGGAGAACCTTGCAAGGAATATATGTGAGGTGCTCTATCCTAACGACAATCATTATGCCGGAAAGGAGCTGAGGCTCAAGCAGCAGTACTTCTTCATTTCCGCCAGCATTCAGGAGGCGGTCGAAAAGTATATGCGGAATCATAAGGATATCCATAAGCTTCCGGACAAGGTCGTTTTCCAGCTTAACGATACCCATCCCACCGTTACGATAGCCGAGCTTATGAGGATACTCATGGACGATTACGGACTCGGCTGGGACGCGGCATGGACCATAACCACCAAATGCTGTGCCTACACCAACCATACGATCATGTCGGAGGCTCTTGAGAAATGGCCTATCGAGCTCTTCTCAAGGCTGCTTCCCAGGATCTATCAGATAATCGAGGAGATCAACAGAAGATTTATCGACCAGATCCGGAAGAAATATCCCGGAAACGAGGAAAAGGTCCGCAAAATGGCCATCATTTACGACGGACAGGTCAAGATGGCTCATCTGGCCATCTGCGCCTGCTTTTCCGTAAACGGTGTTGCGAGGCTCCACACCGAGATACTTAAGAATCAGGAGCTTAAGGATTTCTATGAGATGATGCCTGAAAAGTTCAACAATAAGACTAACGGCATCACCCAGAGAAGGTTCCTTCTGCACGGCAATCCGCTGCTTGCCGACTGGGTAACGGCTCATGTGGGCTCTGAATGGATAACGGATCTTCCCACCATCGCAAAGCTCAAGGTTTACGCCGATGATGAGAAGGCCCAGCAGGAGTTTATGAACATTAAGTACCAGAACAAGGTAAGGCTCGCGAAGTATATCCTTGAAAACAACGGGATCGAGGTCGACCCCCGTTCCATCTTTGATGTCCAGGTAAAGAGGCTGCATGAATACAAGAGGCAGCTCCTTAATATCCTTCACATTATGCATCTGTATAACCAGATAAAGGAAAATCCCAGCATGGAATTTTTCCCGAGGACCTTCATCTTCGGCGCAAAGGCCGCGGCGGGCTATAAGAACGCAAAGCTTACCATCAAGCTTATAAACTCCGTGGCAAAGGTCATTAACAACGATGCTTCCATCAACGGAAAGATCAAGGTGGTATTTATCGAGGATTACAGGGTATCCAATGCGGAGTGGATCTTTGCGGCGGCTGATGTTTCAGAGCAGATATCCACAGCCAGCAAGGAGGCCTCCGGTACCGGAAACATGAAGTTCATGTTAAACGGCGCGGTAACACTCGGGACCATGGACGGTGCCAACGTTGAGATCGTTGAGGAGGTGGGCGAGGAGAACGCCTTTATCTTCGGGCTTAGCTCTCAGGAGGTCATCAACTTCGAGAATTACGGCGGCTACAACCCTACCGATATATTCAATAACGATCCTGATGTGAGAAAGGTGCTCATGCAGCTCATTAACGGGACCTACTCTCCCAATGATCCTGATCTTTTCAGGGACCTTTATAATTCGCTCCTCAATACCCAGTGCACCTCCAAGGCTGACACCTACTTTATCCTTAAGGATTTCAAGTCCTATGCCGAGGCTCAGAAGAAGGTGGAGGAAGCCTACAGGGATGAGAACAGGTGGGCTAAGATGGCGATTCTTAACATAGCAAGCTCCGGGAAGTTCTCCTCCGACAGGACTATCCAGGAATATGTAGATGATATCTGGCATCTCGATAAGGTAGTGCTGTAACAGTTTACTCCGGGGAGACAAAGCATGATAAAACTATATGATAAAGGAATTTATCTGAAAAACGGCATTGATATAGTAAGTGAGGAGAACACCCCTTACCCTGACAGGGATGAGGCAAGGAAGGGAACCATTGCTTACAG